>JACPZV010000069.1 GCA_016195295.1 Acidobacteriota bacterium | reverse complement strand
TCTACTACACGGTGCTCGCCCCAACGGGAGACGAAGCCAAGGCGCGCGCCAGCTCCGCGCAGGCGCTCGGCCGCGCCGCGCCGTTTCTGCGGCGGCAAATCGGATCGCGGCTGCGACTCAGGCGCGTTCCCGAGATCACCTTCCTCTACGACGAATCGATCGCCGGCCAGGATCGCATCGAACAGATTCTCAACGAGCTGAACGAATTCCACAGGGCGCCGCCCGCTGACGACGATGGCTCCTGAGATCGCGCAGATCGTGGACGCGGTCCGGACGCGGCAGCGGTTCGTGGTGTCCTCGCACGCGCGGCCCGACGGGGACGCCATCGGCTCGCAGCTCGCGATGGTCTACGCGCTGCGCGCGTTGGGCAAGCACGTGGCCGTCGTCAACGCCGACGCCGCGCCGGCGACGCTCATGGCGCTGCCCGGCGTGCCGGAGATCCAGATCGCGCCTCGGGTTGAAGGGACCTACGACGCCGCCCTCATCATGGAGTGCGGCGATCTGTCGCGAACCGGCGTGACGGGCCTCGATGCCAGCTTCGTGATCAACATCGACCACCACCCCGGCAATACGCGGTACGGCCACATCAACTGGTTCGACGCGCGCGCGGCGGCGTGCGCCGAGATGGTCTTCGACGTCGTGCGGGCGCTCGGCGTGCCGCTGTCGCTCGAGATCGCCACGCACGTGTACGTGGCGATTCTCACGGACACCGGCTCGTTTCACTACTCGAGCCTCTCGCCGCGCACGTTCGACATCTGTCGCCAGCTGCTCGAAGCGGGTGTCGACCCGGCGCGCATCGCGCGACAGGTCTTCGACGACAACACGCCCAGTCGGCTCAGGCTGTCGGGGGCCGTCCTGAGCGGTATGCGTCTCGACCCGAGTGGCCGCATCGCCGTCATCTATCTCGATCGAGAGATGGCGCGCGCGGCCGGCGGCACCTACGACGACACCGAAGGCGTGATCAACCAGCCGCTGACGGTCAACGAGATTCAGGCGGTCATCTTCTTCAAGAAGACCGAGGGCGACGAGTACCGCGTCAGCCTGCGGTCGAAGGGCGACATCGACATCGGCGCGATCGCGAAGGAATTCGGCGGCGGCGGGCACAGGAACGCGGCGGGATGCACAGTCGTCGGCGCACTCGAGTCGCTGCAGACCACGCTGATCGAAAAGGTCGGACGCGCCATCGAATGGACGGCCTCCTAATCATCGACAAGCCGTCGGGCCCGACCTCGCATGACGTCGTCGCGCGGATGCGACGCGTGCTGCGCGAACGGCGCGTGGGCCACACGGGGACGCTGGACCCGATGGCGACGGGCGTCCTGCCGTTGGTGCTCGGGCGCGCGACGCGGCTCGCAAAGTTCATGAGCGCGGGCGATAAGGTGTACGAAGCCGTCGTGCGGCTGGGCCTCGCGACCGACACCGGCGATGCGCACGGCGCGCCGGCCGGTATCGCGTGGACGGGTCCGTGGCCCGCGCGCGACGTCATCGACGCCGCGCTCGACGCGTTCCGGGGCACGTTTCTCCAACAGCCACCAGCGTTTTCCGCCAAGCGCGTCGAAGGCAAGCGGAGCTACACACTCGCGCGGAACGCCCGGCTGACGGGTCTCGCCGAAGCATCGCGAAGGCGGAAGCCTCGCGCTACAGATCCCCTACCCGACCCGCCTGCCCTACCTGCCCCACCCGCCCCGCTCGCCCTACCTGCCCCAATCCGCGTCACCGTCCACCGCCTCGAGATTGCGGACGTCGAGGCGGACCGCGTGACGCTGCACCTGGACTGCTCCGCCGGTTTCTACGTGCGTTCGCTGGCGCACGATCTCGGGGCGCGGCTCGGCGTCGGCGCCCACCTGGTGGCGCTGCGGCGCACGCGCAGCGGCGACTTCGGCCTGGACGTCGCGATCGCGCTCGACACGGCCGAGCGGAATCCCCGGCTGGCGATCGATCGCGTGATCGCGCCCGCGCAGATGCTGCCCCGCCTGTCGCCGGTCGTGTTGACCGCGGACGGCGTTCGCCGCGCCCGCTACGGGCGCGATCTTGGACCGGCCGACGTGGAAAAAGGGGACGTCTCCGTCCCCTTTTTCTGTCGGCTGCTCGATCCGGCGGGCGAATTGGTCGGCATTGGAGAGCCCTCGGCGGCGTCCGGTCTTTTGCATCCTTCCGTTGTTCTGGGATAACATGTCGATCTTGCTCGACTGACGAATTTCCAGGCATACGGCGCGTCCGGTCCAGCGCGGTCAATGGCCGCGATAAAGCGCGGGGGCAATCCCCGCGTTCCAAAAGGTTCTGGAGCGTTCGTGGAGGACACACCAGGTGGCCCTAAGCAAAGATCGCAAGACGGAACTGATTGGCAGTTATAAGACCCACGACGGCGACACCGGATCCCCCGAAGTGCAGGTGGCCATTCTCAGCGAACGCATCAACTACCTCACCGAACACTTCAAAGCTCACGCGAAAGACCACCACTCGCGCCGCGGCCTGCTGATGCTGGTCGGCCGCCGCCGCCGGCTGCTGGACTACCTCAAGACCAAGGACGCACAGCGCTACGCGGACCTCATCAAGCGTCTGAACATCAGAAAATGAACATCCCGACTCGTCAACTCACGCTCGGCAACAAAACCATCAGCTTCGAAACCGGCAAGCTGGCCAAGCAGGCCGGCGGATCGGTCCTCGTGCAGTCCGGCGATTCGGTCGTGCTGGTCACGGCGTGTCGCGCCGCCAGCGCGCGCGAAGGCATCGACTTCCTGCCGCTGACCGTCGACTACCGCGAATACACCTACGCGTCGGGCCGCATCCCCGGCGGGTTCTTCAAGCGCGAAGGCAAGCCGGCTGAAAAGGAAGTGCTCACCAGCCGCGTCATCGACCGGCCGATCCGGCCGCTCTTCCCGTCGGGGTGGCGCTACGAGACGCAGATCATCGCGTTGGTGCTCTCGGCGGATCAGGAGAACGACACCGACGTGCTCGCGATCACCGGCGCGTCGGCGGCGCTCGCGCTCTCGGAGATCCCGTTCGAAAAGACGATCGCCGGCGTGCGCGTCGGCCTCGTCGACGGCCAGTACGTCATCAATCCGACCTTCGAGCAGCGCAAGCAGAGCCTGCTCGATCTCGTGGTCGCCGGCAGCCAAGACGGTCTCGTGATGGTCGAAGCGGGCGCGCGGCAGGTGACCGAAGACCAGGTCGTACAGGCGCTCGAAGCGGCGCACGCCGCGATCAAGCAGATCGTCGCGGCCATCGACGATCTGGCGCGCGAAGCCGGCAAGAAGAAACTGCCGGTCCAGAAGAAGGAGATCGGGCACGACTTCTGCCGCGAGGTGGAAGAGAAAGTCCTCGTCCCGCTGACCGAGGCGATGCGCATCCGCGGCAAGCTCGAGAACTACGATCGCGTGGACGAGGTGCTCGAAGACCTCGTCGCGTCGATTCCCGAAGGCGAAGTCCAGCGCAAGGTCGAGGCCAAGCAGATCTTCAAGGAGCTGAAGGAAAAGGTCCTCCGCGAGGAAGTGCTCACGCACGGCGTCCGGCTGGACGGCCGGAAGTTCGACGAGGTCCGGCCCATCTGGATCGAGGTCGGCGTCCTCCCGCGCACGCACGGGTCGGCGATTTTCACGCGCGGCGAAACGCAGGCGCTTGTCACGTGCACGCTGGGCACGGCCGAAGACGCGCAGAAGATCGAGAGCTTCGAAGGCGAGACGTGGACCCGGCCGCCGCGAGGTCGGTCACGGCGCGCTCGCCGAGCGCTCGCTGCTGCCGATGATTCCCGGCGAGGAACAGTTTCCCTACACGATCCGCGTCGTCTCCGACATTCTCGAATCGAACGGCTCCTCGTCCATGGCGTCGGTCTGCGGCGGCTCGCTGGCGATGATGGACGCCGGCGTGCCGCTGAAGAACGCCGTCGCGGGAATCGCGATGGGGCTGGTGATGGACGAGAACACCGGCAAGTATGCCGTGCTGTCGGACATCGCCGGCGCGGAGGATCACTACGGCGACATGGACTTCAAGGTCGCCGGCACGGCCGAGGGCATCACCGCGCTGCAGATGGACATCAAGGTCAGCGGCATCACGACCGACGTGATGACGAAGGCGCTCGATCAAGCGCGCCGCGGCCGGCTGCACATCCTCGGCAAGATGAAGGAAACGCTGTCGGCGCCGCGCCAGAACATTTCCACCTTCGCGCCCCGCATCGTGACCATCCGGATTCCGGTCGACAAGATTCGCGACGTCATCGGGCCGGGCGGCAAGATGATCCGCAGCATCATCGAACGGACCGGCGTGAAGATCGACGTCGAGGACGATGGCCGCGTGAACGTGGCGTCGGCGGACGGCGACTCGGCGCAGAAGGCGATTTCGATCATCCAGGAGCTCACGGCGACGCCGGAGCTGAACAAGACGTACCTCGGAAAAGTGCAGCGCATCACGGACTTCGGCGCCTTCGTCGAGATCATGCCGGGCACCGACGGACTGCTGCACGTCTCGGAGATCGCGAACCATCGCGTCAAGGACGTGCGCGACGAGCTCAAGGAAGGCGAACAGCTCCTGGTGAAAGTGATCAACATCGACCCGACGGGCAAGGTTCGTCTGAGCCGCAAGGCGCTGTTGCGGGAAGAAGCGGCGAATAAGGGCTGAGGGCGAAGGGCTGAGGGCTGGTTCGGCGTAGAATCAACTCATGCGGCGGGCGATTCTCTTCTTCGTCGCGTTGATGGTCGCCGTCGCGGCCGCGCAGGATGCGGGCCCGGTCGTTGCCAAGCCTTTCTCGGTCACGGCCCGGCGCTACGCGTTCGATCCGCCCCGGATCGAAGTGAACCAGGACGACCTCGTCAAAATCGAACTCCACACCGAGGATATCGCCCACAGCATGACGATCGATGCGTATCGAATCGCCAAGCGTGCAAGCCCCGGTCAGCCGGTCACCTTCGAATTCCGCGCGGACCGGCCCGGCACGTTTCCCTACTACTGCAACCTTCAGATTGAAGACGGCTGCCGCCAAATGCGCGGCGAGCTCGTCGTGCGGCCGCGACGCTAGTCAGAGCCCGTTCATTCACCCGTAGCGCGGGGCTTTCTTCAGATCAATTCTGTCTCGCCGATCACAAATCTGAGTCGCAGCCTCGCCACGGGGTGCGTGGCCTTCTTACGTCGGTCTGGCCTCCGCCCATCACTCCCCGTTCGTTTAGAACGGGAAAACCCCAACAAATCCCGCACGCGTTTGTGGAACGACCGTTGCACAACACTGAGGCATGACGATGGACATGGAGATTCTCGATCGGGGCACGAACGAGGAGCTCAAGCTGGGCGTGCACGCCGCGGCGCTGGGACTCGCCGTCGTGATGGGGCTCTACAACGCCGCCGCGTTCCTGAAGCGGCGCGAGCGCCATCTCGCGGTCAACACGGTGCTCTACGCCGCGCTGACGGCCTGGGAACAACAGCACGTGGTGCATCACTGGACCGAAATCCAGCGCGCCCGCGGGACCTGGGACGTGCCCGGCGAGTCCGAGGCGTCGGAGACGCCCGCGAATCAGGCCGCGTAATCGGCCGCGCACCGATCAGGTGTGGAAGGTCTGCGCCGCCGCGATGCGCTCGCGGACCGGCGGGTGGCTGTAGAAGAGCCACTGCGCCAACCTGGACGGATGTTCTTCGGCGAGGTGTTGCGCGCCGAGCCGTCGCATCGCGGAAATGAACGCCGCCGGATTGCGGGTGAGGTCGAGCGCGAAGCGATCCGCGCTCCGCTCGAAGGCCCGCGACATGGCGTGCGTCACCGGCAGCGTCACCAGCGACACCGCACCCGCCGCCAGCAGCAACAACGGAAGCCCCGCCACGTCGTCCACGCCCCGCAGACCGAGCGGCCGCACCAGCGCACGGAGTACCAGCGAGGCCAAGTCGAACCCAGCGAGAACCAGCGCGCTCTCGAAGACGACGCTCTTCCAGATGTCGCCGTGCACGTGATGCGCCAGCTCGTGCGCGAGGACGACCTCGATCTCGTCGTGTGAGTATTCGGCCAGCATCGTGTCGGACACGAGAATGCGTCGCGTGGCCCCGAGACCGGTGAGCGCGGCATTCGCCTTCTTCGTCTTCCCTCCCAGGCCCCACTCGTAGGCGCCGAGCACGCGCGCGCCGGCGCGCTCAGCGAGCGTCAGCAAGCGGTCTCTCAGAGCCGCCCGATCCAGCGGCTTCAAGGTGTAGAACAGCGGCAGGAGCACGACGGGCGCGAGGTTGGTGAGCGCCACGATGAACAGCGCGAATACCGCGCCGGCTTCAAGCCACCACCAGTCGGGCGACTGACGAATCAGCGCGTAGATGACGCCGGCGCCAACCGCGCCCAGAATCAGCGCGACGGCGAGCGCCTTCACCTGATCGGCGACCCACGCGCCCAGCGTCTGGCGCGACAGCGCGTAGCGGTGTTCGAGGAGGAATCCACTGTAGAAGCCGAGCGGCAGGCTGCCGAGTTCGTTGATCAGCGTGAGCAGAACGACGTAACTCAGAACGGTCGCGCCGGGCAGCCAGGGCGGCGAGACGAGGCGCCCGGCCGCTCTTTCGGCGGTCTGCCTCAGCGCTTCGCTCAGCCCCGTCGCGAGCAGACCGCCGAGCAGCAGCACCGTCCACACGAGCGAGCCGAAACTCGCCAGTCGCTTCTGCCGATGATATCGGGTGGCTTTGTCCTCGTTCACGAAGGGTTCGCGGTCCGAGGTTCGGCGTTCCGTGTGCGTATCCGCACGCCGCCGTTGACGGTGGACAAATCGATCGACGTGCCGCCGCCGTTCATCTTGCCCTCAACGCGACGACGCGACTGTTCGCTGACCTCCAGCTTGACCCCCGACACGCTGATGCCGCCGTTGGTGCAGGTCGCCAGCACATCGGCTTTCGCGGTTTCGGGCACGCCGAGCGTCACGCCCCCATTCACCGTGCTCAGCGAAATCTTGTCCGCGCCGACCGATGCCAGATCGATGTCCACGCCGCCGTTGGTGGCGCGCGCGTCCACGCCGCCGCTCAGCCCGCTGCCCCGCACGCCGCCATTGGTGGTACGCGCGTCGACTTTTCCGGACAAGTCCTTGAGCGTGATCAGGCCGTTGGTGTTGGTGACGACAAGGACGGCGTTCTTCGGCGCGCGCACGTGATACCGGACTTCCGCGGACGCGCCGATCATGACGCCGCCCAGACGCTCGGTCTCGACCGAGACGCGGTCGGGCTTCGCGTCTTCCTTGATCACGATGCGCGGCAGCAGTTCGCGCGCGGCAGCCTCGGTCGCGCCTTTCGCGATCCGCTCGGCGCGGATCTCGACGGTCGATCCGTCCACGCCCTCGACGTCCACTCTCCCGTTGGTGTTGGCAACGCGCACCTCACCGCCCGCGGCGAGAGGATAGGTGTTGGTCCACTCATCGGTGGCGCGCTCGCTCAGGTTCCCGAGCGACACGTCACAGCCCGCGAGCGCGAGCGTCAACGGGAGCGCGATCCCGGCCGCGCGAGCCGCGGTGAGGATTCGGGAACGGCGGAAAAGCCAGGTCATGGACGGCAGTCCTCCTGGGGAGTACATACGGCCGGCCGCGAGCGTCAGTTCAACTGAACGGAGATCAGTTTTGAAACGCCCGGCTCCTCCATCGTGATGCCGTAGAGCCGATCGGCGATCTCCATCGTTTTCCGATTGTGCGTAATGACGATGAACTGCGTGTGCTGCTGCATCCCGCGCAGCATCTCCACGAACCGGGCGATGTTGGCGTCGTCGAGCGGCGCGTCGATCTCGTCCAGCAGACAAAATGGACTCGGCTTGTACTTGAACATGCCGAACATGAGCGCGATCGCCGTCAGCGCCTTCTCGCCGCCCGAGAGCAGCTGCACGCTCTGGAGGCGCTTGCCCGGCGGCTGCGCGATGATCTCGATGCCGCTTTCGAGCGGATCGTTCTCGTCGAGCAGCGCCAGCCCGGCCCGGCCGCCGCCGAAGAGCGTGCTGAAGGTCTCCTGGAAATTGCGGTTGATGGCGGCAAACGCCTCGCCGAAGCGCTGGCGCGTCGTCTCGTCGATGCGCTT
The DNA here is from genome assembly GCA_016195295.1 of Acidobacteriota bacterium. GTDB lineage: Bacteria > Acidobacteriota > Vicinamibacteria > Vicinamibacterales > CAVVIG01 > SRVP-36. The sequence continues at coordinate 1,823 of JACPZV010000069.1, read as the reverse complement.
GATGGCCTCGCTCGTCTGCGCGATCGATTCGACCAGATCCTTCCGCTGCGTCGTCAGGAACGCGTGGCGGGTCTCCAGTTCCTCGAACTGCTCGATCGCCATCATGTTGACCGGGCCGAGCCGCTCGATCTTGGCGCGCAGCGCGGCGATCGCGTCTTCCGCGCTCAGGGTCCGCTTCGCGGAGTCGGCAGTCGACAGTCGCCAGTCCTCAGTCGGACTGACGACCGACGACTGAGGACTGGCGACTTCACTATCGTCTTCAGGTTCGTCGGCGCAAATCACGCTGGCGTCCGGCGTCGCGTGCCCTTCTTTTTCGAGCTGGTCCACTTCCACGACCACGTCGTCCAACGTGGCGTGGACGGCATCCTCGCACGTGTACGCGAGGTGCGACAGCTCGGCTTCGGCGGTGGCGCGGGCGACATCGAGCTCCGACACGACGGCGCGAATCGCGTCGAACGCGTGACGCGCCTCCTTGATGGTCGCTTCCAGTGCGTCGGCACGGCCGCGCAGCGACGAGACGCCTTCGCCCGCCGCCAGAACCGCGTGCTGGAGTCGGTCGAGTTCGCCGACGTCCGTATCCAGCTGACCTTGGCCGGCGACGATGGCGGCCTTGAGCTCCTCGACGCGGCGATGGGCCTCGTCCAGTTCGTGGGCGAGCGCGGCCGCCCGCTGCTCCAGCTCGGCGGCAGTCTCCTGCAGGCGCTGCACTTCGGACGCGAGCGCACTCGTACGCTCGACGAGGGCGGCGTGCGCCGCGCCCGCGTCCGCCACGCGGCGGTTCAGATCCTCGGCGGCTTCGCGGGCTTCGAACATGCGCCGCTGGGCCGCGGTCAGCCGCTCGTCGGCAAGGCGCTGCGCCTCTTCAAGGCGCGCGATGGAGGCGCGCGCTTCTTCCTGCCGGCGGTCGAGCGCGTCGCGCTCCTCCTCGGACTGCCGGCGCTCGCGCGCGAGCTGATCGGCTTTCTGCGCCAGCCGCGTCGATTCGTCTGTGGCATGCTGCAGTTGCGCCTCGTACCCGACGATTGCCTTCTCCAACCGGTGATGCTCGACGTGCAGCGCGTCGATGGCGTTCGATGCGTGGGCGATCGTGCGATCGAGCGCTTCCGTTTCCTCGGACAGCCGCGCCAACGTGTCGCGCTCGGTCGCGATGCGGTCGCGCAGGTCCTTGATTTCGCGCTTCGTCTCGAGAATGCCGCGGGCTTCGGCGCGTCCGCCGCCCGACACGAGCTGCGGTCCACGGAACAGATCGCCTTCCATCGTCGCCACGGCGAGCGGCGTGGCACGGCTGGTGGCCGCCGCCTCGTCGTAGGAGCGCGCGATCCACGCGTCGCCCAAGACCCGGCGAATGGCGCCGGCGAACGGTCCGTTCACGCGGACGACCGACGAGAGCGCGACGACATCGGGCGGTGGCTGGAGGCTGGGGGCTGGGGGCTGGGGGCTGGGGGCTGAAGACGTGATGAGAAACCCGCAGCGCCCGGCGCCCGCGTCGCGCACCCACTGAAATCCCGCCGCGGCGTGTTCCGGCCGCTCGACGACCACGTGCTGCAGCAGATCGCCGAGGCACGCCTCGACGGCGCGCTCGTAGCCGGTCTCGACCTCGAGATAGTCGGCAATCGCGCCCCGCTGCTTGACCTTGCCGTTGGCCTGCGCGAGCACGGCGCGGGCGGCGTCGCCGTAGCCGGCGCGGGCCGCGTCCAGTTCCTCGAACGACTTGAGACGCGCTTCCAGTCCGGCCAGCTCCTGCTCGCGCGCTCTCACCGCGCGACTGCGCCAGTCGTGCTCGATGCGCGCGCTCGCCAGCTCGGACTCGCGCGCGGCGCGGG
>JACPZV010000068.1 GCA_016195295.1 Acidobacteriota bacterium | reverse complement strand
CTCGGGCTTCCGCTCATCGTCGTGCTGGCCGGGGCTGGCGGGTATGTGCTCGCGCGCCGGGCGCTCACGCCCATTGATCATCTGGCGTCCGAAGCGCGACGCATTACCGCTGACCGTCTGCACGAGCGCCTGTCCGTGCCGAATCAGCAGGACGAGATTGGGCGGCTCGCGGCGGTCATCAACGACACCTTCGCGCGCCTTGAGTCGTCGTTCGAACAGCTTCGCCGGTTCACGGCCGATGCGTCGCACGAGCTCCGCACCCCGCTGTCGCTGATTCGCGGCATCGGCGAAGTCGGACTTGGGGAGACCCGCACGCCGGCGGAATACAAAGAGGCGATGGGCAGCATGCTCGAAGAGGTCGACCGCCTCACCAATCTCGTCGACACGCTCTTGCGGCTGTCGTACGGCGACGCCGGCACCGTGCGCCTTTCGCGCGCGCCGATCGATTTGGGACAACTCACGCGCGACGTCGTGTCATCGCTCGGCATTCTCGCGGAAGAGCGCGATCAACGACTGAAGGTCGAGGTCGCCGAGGGCGTGTCGGTCACCGTCGATCGTCTCGTGTTGCGGGAGGCGATCACCAACGTCGTCGACAACGCCATCAAGTACAGCCCTCGGGCATCGACGGTCGACATTCGGGTGCGCGCGGATGGAAACCAGGCGCTTCTCACCGTCGCGGACGAAGGACCAGGGATCGCCCCTGAGCACCGCGAGCGGATCTTCGATCGCTTCTTTCGCCTCGATGAGGCCCGGTCGCGGGACAGTGGCGGTGCCGGCCTCGGGTTGACCATCGCGAAGTGGGCAGTCGAGGTGAACGGCGGTCATATTTCAGTCGAGACCGGCGCGAACGGAGGCGCCGTCTTTCGCATTGCGCTGCCGATCGACGTCCCGCCGATCGGGGAGCCTCACGAACACGCAACTCACAACGCATAGGGGGCACACATGAAACGATGCTTGACGATCTGCGCAGCGCTGTCCCTGTCGTTCGCGTCCGTCGCGCGGGCGCAGGACATTCCGGCCGAGTACCAGCAAGTCCTGACCGCTCTCGGCAAGCAGGGCGACTACAAGGCCAATGTGCTCAAGGTCAACATCCCGCGCAACGACGTCAGCGTCACGGTGGCGAACGTGAAAACGCCGACGCCGTTCGGATTTGGCGGCTGGGTGGCGATGACGAAAGGCACCGGCGGCATGGACGTCATGATGGGCGATCTCGTGCTGTTGCAAGACGAGGTCAATCCGGTGATGTCCGCGCTGCTCGATAACGGCCTCGAAGTCACCGCGCTGCACAATCACTTTCTCTGGGATGAGCCGCGCATGTTCTACATGCACGTGCACGGCCACGGGAAGCCGGCCTATCTCGCGCGCAAGGTCAAGCCCGCGCTCGATCTCATCGGAAAGAGCACCGCCAGGCCGACGACCGCTGCGGCCGCGCCGGCCGCGGCGACGGCGGCGACGGCGGTGACGATTGATACGGCGAAGATTGCGCAGATCGTCGGCGCGCAAGGCGAACAATCCGGCGCCGTCTACAAGATCACGATCGGCCGCGACGACCTGAAGGTGATGGAAATGGGCGCACCCATCAACGCGCGCATGGGACTCAACACGTGGGCGGCGTTTGTCGGCACGAACGAGAACGCGGCGGTAGCTGGCGACGTGGCGATGTTGGCGAACGAAGTGACGCCGGTGCTCAAGGCGCTTCGCAGGAACGGCATCGACGTCGTGGCGATCCACCATCACATGACGGGCACGCAGCCGGCGATCTATTTCCTGCACTATTGGGGTACAGGGCCTGCGGAGAAGCTGGCGACCGGCTTCAAGGCCGCGTTGAGCGAAACGGCCAAGGCAAAGGCGCCTGCAGCAACGAAACAGTAGCTGTTAGGACAGGGGACACGCCGATGCGGTGGATTACTCGCGAGAACATCAAGGTCGACCGCGTCGCGTGTCCTTGGTTGATCAAGCGGTTCGTGGACCGCGACGCAGACTTCATATTCGTGCCAGAGCACGAGCTGCTTGCGGCGGCGAGACGCGAGGCCGCGACACCATTTGATGCCACGCGATTGCCGGAAGTGAAGTTGAATCACCGGGGCGATCGCTGCACGTTCGAGGCGATTCTCGAGGATTTCAAACTGACGGATCGCGCGCTCGAGCGACTGGGGCGGATCGTGCGTGCCGCTGATGTGAAAGGGCAGGAACATGTCGCACCGGAAGGCCTGGGTCTTCGTGCCATCGCGGAATACGACGCGTTGTACGCGTACGCGAGCCGGCAGGCGGGATGATGGCCGTGGCCTATCCAAGTCGGAATCTACGTTGGGTGATGACGGAGACGCGGCGAGGAGGGAAAGAGGGAAATATGAAGAAGAGAAGCGGGACATTCTTGGCTGCAGGTGTCATATGTGTGGTGTCGACGTATCTGCTCGGCGCGACCGCTGGTGGTCAGGACAAAGAGCAGGCGGCGCTGGCTAAAGCGCTTCAGGGCGTCAGGACGACGCTCGAGCAAGGCTTGGCGGCGAGCGAACTGAACGGTAGGCCGATCTCGGGCAAGTTCGAGGTCGAAGAAGGAAAGCTCCAACTGTCGGTTTACACAATGAAAGGAGACACGTTCGCCGAAGTGATCGTGGACCACACGACTGGCAAGGTGGCGAAGACTGAGGCGATCACCAGTGGCGATGATCTCGCCGCCGCCAAGTCTCAGAGCGCCGCGATGGCGAAAGGGAAGCGTTCCCTGCGCAACGCGGTCGCACGTGCGATCAAGGCCAATGGAGGGTTTCGGGCCGTCAGCGTGACGCCAGCGCTGAGCGGCGGTCGCCCCGTTGCGACGATCACGCTGCTGCGGGGTCAGACGTTCAAGACCGTCACGGAACCATTGGAATAGCGGAACCGCCATGAGGTGCAGCACGTCGCGTTAGCCGGACCGTTGTTCTTCGGCGGCACGTTGAAGATCGTACACGACGTGCTGCTGTCTGGCTCGTTCCGCCGCCTCAGAGCACCTGAAGACCGGCCGTCTTCGACTGTCACACCGTGAGGAGGACCTTGATGCGCGAGCGTTCCGTGGATCGCCCGTTGTGGAGAAATTGGGTCGGGTTTGCGATTGTGGGCTGTCTGCTTAGTCCGGGGCGCGCCGTGGCCCAGCCCGCGGCGTCCGGACAGCTCTCGCTGAATGACGCCGTTCAGCTCGCGCTCAAGAACTACCCCGCGATCAAAGAGAGTCGTGCCCGCGGGCAGGCCGCCGACGAAGGAATCGGCGTGGCGCGAACGGCGTACTTGCCGCGTCTCGACATGCTGTGGCAAGAGAATCGCGCGACCACGAACAACGTCTTCGGTCTGGCGCTGCCGCAATCGATCGTGCCGCCGATTTCCGGTCCCGTGCTCGGCACGCGTTCCTATGACAGCGTCTGGGGCAGCGCGGCCGGTGTGCAGCTGTCATGGGAAGCGCTCGACTTTGGTCAACGCAAGGCCAACGTCGAGGTCGCTCGCGCGCAAAGCTCGTTCGCCAAAGCACAAACCGACCTCACGACACTCGATGTCGCCGCCGCGGCGGCCGATGCGTTCGTGACGGTCCTGGCTGCGGACGAGGCGGTTCGCGCCGCGCGCGCGAACGTCGACCGGTTGCAAGTGTTCGCCGACAACGTTCGCACGTTAGTCGCGAATCAATTGCGGCCCGGCGCGGACGAATCGCGGGCGAACGCCGAGCTGGCGATTGCCAAGAATCAACTCAGTCAAGCGGTTCAGACCGCCGATATTGCTCGAGCCGCACTGGCTGATGCCATTGGCGCGGCCGGGACGCCCGTCGAACCCGCGATGGGTGGCCTTGGGAACCTACCGCAAACGTCGTCTCTGGGAGCGGGAGATTTCACATCGCATCCGGCGGCGCGGGCGGAGTTGGCGGTCGTTGACACGGTGCGTGCCCGCCAACGGTTGCTCGATCGTTCGTACTTTCCACACGTCTACTTTCAGTCGGCATTCGCCGCTCGAGACAGTGGCGCCCAGGTGCCAGGACAGCCGACACCCGATAACGGCCTCTGGCCGCAGGTGCCCAATTGGGCGGCCGGGCTGCAGCTCACGTTCCCCGCGTTTGATCTGTTCACCGTGAACGCCCGCAAGCGCGTCGAGCTGCAGAACGAGCTCGCCGAGCGCGCGCGATATGACCAGACGATTCAGACATTGACGACGCAGGATGCGCGGGCGCGCGCATTGATGAAGGCGGCCCTCGACATCGCGCAGAACACCCCGATCGAGCGTCAGGCGGCGACGGCCGCGGAAAGTCAGGCGCGCGCGCGATACGGGAGCGGCCTCGCGAGCATCACGGAAGTCGCCGAGGCGCAACGGTTGCTCGCACAAGCGGAGGCGGACGATGCCGTGGCCCGACTGGGCGTGTGGCGTGCCTTGCTGGCGGCGGCGCAGGTACGCGGCGATCTCACGCCGTTTCTCGACCAGGCACGGCGACCGTGATTCGTGCAGGAATGGTATTCAATCTTCAACGGTCATCGACCGCGCCATCTAAGTAGGAGCTGAGGGAATATGAGCATCACATTTCGCACCTTGCATTTATTGACAGCGGCCGTGGCCCTTGTCGGAGTCGGACTGGTCGAATCGGAACATTCGATCGTTCGGGCCGCTGCCAGGCGGCCAGACACGCAGCAGACGCAAAAGAAGGCCGACAGCTCGCCGTCGGTGTGGGATGGCGTGTATACAGACGAGCAGGCCAAGCGTGGTGCACCGCTCTACAGTCAATATTGCGCGTCGTGCCACGGACCGGAGCTGACGGGCGGGGAAATGGCGCCCGCGCTGGCGGGCGGCGACTTCTCGTCAAATTGGAACGGTCTAACGCTCGGTGATTTGTTCGAACGCATGCGTGTCTCGATGCCGCAAAACGATCCGGGCGGCCTGAGCCGCCAGCAGAACGCGGACATCCTGGCCTACATGCTCAGTTCGAGCAAATTCCCAGCCGGCACAACCGAACTCGCGCGGGACACCGAGGTGTTGAAGCAGATTCGGTTCTTGTCGTTGAAGCCGCAGTAACGGCACCGAGTTCAAGGAATTTGGCCCGCGTTTTTTTGCAGCGGATCCGTTGACACGCGACGCACGAGTTTTGGGGGAGGCAGTGTATGTGGTTAGTTCTCACCGCGATGCGACGGCCGATCACCATTATCGTGGCCGTGATTGCCGTTGCACTGACGTCGATCATGGCCATTCAGCAAATGAAAGTCGATATCTTCCCGAAGCTGGGCGCGCCCGCGATCTACGTCGCACAACCGTACGGCGGCATGGATCCATCACAGATGGAAGGGTACCTGACGTACTACTACGAATATCACTTCCTCTACATCACCGGGATCGAGCACGTCGAATCCAAAAACATCCAGGGCGTCGCGCTGATGAAGCTGGTGTTCCATCCCGACACCGACATGAGCCAGGCCATGGGCGAGGTCGTTGGGTATGTCAACCGCGCGCGGTCCTTCATGCCGACCGGGGCCGTGCCGCCGTTCATCATGCGCTACGACGCGGGCAGTGTGCCGGTCGCACAACTGGTGTTCTCCAGTGACACGCGCAGCCCCGGTGAAATGCAGGACATCGCCCTCAATCGTGTGCGGCCGATCTTTGCCACGTTGCCGGGCGTCTCGGCGCCGCCGCCGTTTGGAGGCAATCAGCGGACGATCGTCGTACGAGTGGACCCGGACAAGCTCAGGGCATACCGACTCTCCCCCGAGGAGGTCGTCTTTGCGGTAAACCGGGCGAGCACGGTGTTGCCCTCAGGAAGCGTTCGCACCGGCGACCTGATCCGGTTCGCATCGACCAATGCCACGCTCGGCGGCAACGTCCAGGAGCTGCTCGATGCGCCGCTCCGAGTCGGGACGGGCCCGACGGTGTATTTGCGTGACGTGGGCACCATTACCGACAGCACCGACGTCGTCGTCGGGTACGCGCACGTGGACGGCAAGCGGACCGTGTACATTCCGGTCACCAAGCGGGCCGATGCGTCCACATTGGATGTGATCCGGAACGTCCGGCAGGCGCTGCCTTCGATGCGCAACGTCGCGCCAGAGGACGTGAAGATCGACCTCGCGTTCGACCAATCCGGCTACGTGGTGAACGCCTTGAAAGGTCTGGTCACCGAGGGGCTGTTGGGCGCGTTTCTGACCGGCCTGATGGTGCTGCTCTTTCTGCGCGATCTGCGCAGCTCGATCATCGTGGTCGCCACCATTCCCTTCGCCTTGTTGTCGGCGGTGGCGTGTCTGTGGATCTCCGGCCAGACGATCAACATCATGACGCTCGGCGGCCTGGCGCTCGCGGTCGGCGTGCTCGTCGACGAGGCGACGGTCTCGATCGAGAGCATCCACACGCACCTGGCGTCTGGACTGTCTCGTGCTCGCGGTGTGATCGAAGCGTCACGGAAGACCGCCGTACCCCGACTCCTCGCGATGCTGTCCGTGCTCGCGGTCTTCATCCCGTCGTTCTTCATGACTGGCGTCGGCCGCCAGTTGTTCGTCCCGCTCTCACTCGCGGTCGGGTTCGCGATGCTGGCGTCGTACCTGCTCTCGAGCACGCTGGTGCCGGTGCTCTCAACGTGGATGCTCCGAGCAGGGCATCACGAGGAAGCTGGATTCTTCGACAAGTTGCGATCGTCGTACCGCAATCGGCTAGAGACGATACTCCGGTTTCGATGGGCGTTGCTCGCCGGCTACCTCGTGGCGACGCTCGCCCTCATTGCCATCCTGTTTCCGAGGATCGGCACGGAAATCTTCCCAAAGGTCGAAACGCACCAGATTCAGTTGCGCCTTCGCGCCCCGACAGGTACGCGCGTCGAGCGAACGGAACTGATAGCGTTGAAAGCGATCGATGTGATCAAAGAGGACGTCGGACCGACGAACGTCGACATCACGACTGGGTTCATCGGTATCCAGCCGCCGAGCTATCCGATCAATACCATCTATCTGTTCACGAGCGGCCAACATGAGGCCGTGCTCGGCGTCGCGTTGAAACCGACAGCGCCCGCCGTCACCGACGATTTGAAGGAGCAGTTACGGCGCAAACTGAAACAGGCGTTGCCGGACGTGGCGGTGTCTTTTGAAGCGGCCGACATCATCAGCCAGGTGATGAGCTTCGGCTCGCCAACGCCGGTTGAAATCGCGGTCCAGAGTCCGGCGCTTCCGGCCAGTCGCGCCTTCGCGGAGAAGTTGCGAGCGGAGCTCATGAAGGTCGACTCGTTGCGCGATCTCCAGTATGCCCAGCCGCTCGATTATCCGACGCTCCAGATCCAGATCGACCGCGACCGCGCCGGGCAGTTCGGTGTCACGGCTGCGGACGTTGGCAGATCATTGGTAGCCGCGACGTCGTCCAGCCGGTTCACCGATCTGAATTTCTGGCGCGATCCAGGCAGCGGCAACGGGTTTCAGATTCAGGTCGAGATTCCGCAATCCCAAATGGCATCGATCGAGGACGTAGCGGACCTGCCCGTGATGCCACGCAACTCGTTCAACAGCGGCATCGGCCGGCCATTGGTCGCCGATCTGGCCACCGTCGATTATGGAACGGCACCGGGGGAAATCGACCGGTACAACATGCAGCGCGTGGTCAGCTTCACGGCTAACATTCAGGGCAAGCCGCTCGGTCAGGTGGTGACCGATCTACGGGGCGCGATTGCTCGCGCGGGGGCGCCACCGCGCGGCGTGACCGTCTACAATCGTGGCCAGATCCCCGCCTTCGAAGAAACGCTGTCCGGGCTGCGAAATGGACTCTTGCTCGCGATCGTTGTGGTCTTCTTGCTGCTGGCGGCGAACTTCCAGTCGTTTCGGCTTGCCGTGGCCGTCATCTCTGCCGTGCCGGCCGTGATCTGCGGCGTGCTGTTGATGCTGCTCATCACGGGCACCACGCTGAACGTGCAGTCGTTCATGGGCGCGATCATGGCGGTCGGCATCTCGGTCGCGAACGCGATTCTGCTGGTCACGTTTGCCGAACAGGCCCGGCGCGAGGGCGCGTCCGTGCATGACGCGGCCGTGGAGGGAGGTCGGGGCCGGCTGCGGGCCATCCTGATGACCGCCACCGCGATGATGGCCGGGATGATCCCGCTGGCCTTGGGCACCGGCGAGCGCGCTCAAGGCGCTCCGTTGGGTCGCGCCGTCATCGGCGGCCTGTTCCTGGCCACAATCGCGACGCTCATCGTCCTTCCTGCGGTGTACACCCTTGTGCAGGCGCGAGTCCGCACACTTTCACCAACCTTGCATCCCGATGATCCCACGAGCACACACTATGAGCCACCCCAATAATGTCTCGATCGCGTTCACGCTGTTCCTGGTGGCGGCGCCGGCCGCGGCGCAGGCACCGGTTGACGTCGTCCGCGTCGCGTCGAAGTCCGTAGAGCGCCAGGTCAAGCTGCCCGGCGAATTTCAGCCGTACCTCGCCGTTCCGATCTACGCGAAGCTGCCGGGCTTCGTGAAGCGCGTCGCCGTGGATCGAGGGAGCACCGTCAAAGAAGGCCAGGTGCTCGTGACGCTCGAGGCGCCGGAAATGCTGGCGCACATCGCCGAAGCGCAGTCGAAGGCGCAAGCACTCGCGCTTCAGCGAGCAGAGGCCGAGGCCAAACTGGCGGGAGCCCAGAGCACCTACGACCACTTGAAGGCGGCATCCGCCACGCCGGGTGTCGTGGCCGAAAACGACGTGATCGTCGCGCAAAAAACCGCCGAGACGGCACAAGCACTCGTGCGCTCGTACGACGATTCGATTAAGGCCGCACAAGCGCAGGTGCAATCCGTCAAAGATCTCGAAGAGTATCTGACACTCAAAGCGCCGTTCGACGGCATTATCACGGAGCGCAACGTACACCCTGGCGCGCTGGTCGGACCCGGCACGGGATCGACGCCGCTCCTCAGATTGCACCAAGTCTCTCGGTTGCGCCTCGTCGTCGCGGTGCCGGAAGCGCTGGTCGGCGCAATGGTCAAGGGCGCTCGGGTGCCATTTACGGTGCCTGCCTATCCCGGAGAAACCTTCTACGGCGTCGTGAGCCTGATGGCGCATGACCTTGATGAGAAGACGCGAACGATGCCGGTGGAACTGGATGTGAGGAATCCCGACCTACGGCTTGGGGCCGGGATGTATCCGGAGGTGCGCTGGACCGTCAGGAGACCGCAGCCGTCAGTGCTCGTGCCTCCAACCAGTATCGTCGTAACGACGGAGCGGACGTTTGTGATTCGGGTCACGAACGGCGTGGTGGAATGGGTGAACGTGAGTCGCGGGGCGCGCGTCGGCGATTTGATCGAGGTCTTCGGCCCCTTGAAAGAAGGCGACACGATTGTTCGTCGCGGGACCGATGAGCTGCGCGAAGGCGCAAAGGTCAGTGCGCAACCACCCAAGACCAGTTCGTGATGCACGCGCGGTTCAGATTCCGTTCACTGTGGCTGGTCGGCGCGGCAGCCGTTGCGGGACCAATGGTCGCTGGTTGCAGTTCTCCAGGCGATACCCGGCGTCCAGCTCCGGCGGAATCGGCGACATCAACCGGGACGCTCGAAGGCGTGGTGACCTGGACGGGCGCGACCGTTCCCACGCCGACGCTGGTTGAGAACACCACCGATCCGCAGGTGTGCGGACGGAAGCAGACGCTGGCTGACGTGCTTGTATCGTCACGTTCCCACGGTGTCGAAAACGTGATCCTCGCGCTGACGGATGTGCCCGTAGAAAAGATTCCGCCGCCTGTACCCGGCCGGCTCGTGCTCGACAACCGGCGGTGCAGCTTTTCTCCGCACGTGAGCGTCCTGACGGTCGGCACCGTGATCGAGGCGACCAACAGCGATCCGATTCTGCACACGACCCACCTCTACGGGTCGACGGAGGCGAACATCGCTCTCCCTCTCGAGGGCCAGCGCGTCCCGCACACGGTCGACAAGGCTGGCATGATCGTCGTCAAGTGTGATGTGCACGGGTGGATGCAGGCGTTCGTTCGCGTCGACCCGCACCCGTTTCACGCCGTGAGCGACAGCTCGGGGGCCTTTCGCATGTTAAGCGTTCCGCCCGGCGACTACACGCTGGAGGCCTGGCACGAGAAGCTCGGGACGAGGCGCATCAGCGTACAGGTTCGAAGTGGCGCCACCGAGCGGGTGGCGCTGGAGTACTCGCCGGCGCAGCGGTGAACGGAGAATCAAGAGAAGGAGAACTCACCATGTCGCACATCGTTAAACGTCCAAGCTGGACCGCTCTTGTTGTTGCGGTAGCCCTCGTGTCGTATCGGGCGTTACACGCGCAGCAGTCAACACCGCGGAGACAGCCCGGGGCAGACATCACGCTGTACGCGCCCGAGCAGCACGACCTGTACGACGGCCATTTCGTCCTGTCCGCCACGCGCGTGTACATGGTGGGCTCGCTCAAGGACGCCGCCGGGTGGAATCACATGGACAACACCGCGGCGCATCTGCACCCGGCGACGGGCCGGGTCGAAGTCGACGTCGACGAAATCAAGAACACGGGGTCGTTCACGGCCAGGTTGAAGGTCCCCGAGGGGAATCTCGAGCTCGCGTTCGATCGCTTCCACGAGTTCAGTCCCTGCCAGAACGGAGGGATCGCTGCGTTCATCTACGAGCATGGCGATTCGGGATGCGGCGACACCAACTGGCCGAAGACGTTCATCTACGTGGCGGGATGGGGATACGGACACGCGAACCTGAACGGGCGGCCGCTGTTCCGCGACTACGAGATGCACTTCATGGTCACGCAGGGCATGCGCGATCGGAAGACGCTGCAGGTGACCTACCCCCTTCCCACCAAGAAGTCTCCGGCCGGCGAGGTCAATCCCGCGGCGCAGCAGATGGATTTCTACATTCGGAGCCCTGAGGCCGAGCAGGGCAACAATCCACCGCGCAAGATCTTCACGCACTTCTTCGCGATGGAAGTGACGTGGAAGTGAGTAATTCCTTCGATGAAGAGCTCCGTGTCCGCCTGCAAGGCGTGCAGCGGTTCATGGAACGGCACGATCCCACCGAATCATTGGAGGACATGCAGTACGAGTTTCGTGAGCACTCCGGGATGAGGCCCGGAGGAGATTTGCTGCAGGTCGGCGACGCGGAAGGGAAATGGCTGTTCCAGTCGCCGTCCATCCGCGAGTACCAGGTCGAACTTCCGCGCACGGACGTGAGCACTCCGCGTTTCGAAACGATGGACGTGAACGGTCATCAACTGCGCGTGCTGTCCGCGAAGTTCGTCGTCTCCGGCCACCGCTACACGGCTCAACTGGGGGCGCCCGTCGCTGAGGCCTACAACATTCTTCAACGCTTCCAGTGGTTGTTGTTCTTGTCGATTCCTCTTGTGCTGGCGGTCGCGTCCGCCGGCGGATACTGGATGAGTCGACGAGCGTTGGCTCCCGTCGACGCGATCACGCGCGCCGCGCGGGTCGTCAGCGAACACAATTTGTCGAGCCGACTGCCAATTCCGGAGACCGCCGACGAACTACAGCGGTTGACGCTGACGTTCAACGAGATGCTCGGTCGGCTCGACGCGGCGTTCAAACGGATCACGCAATTCACGGCCGATGCGTCGCATGAGCTCCGGACGCCCGTGGCGCTCGTGCGGACGGCGGCGCAGCTCTCTCTGCGGCGTGAACGTGACGACCCCGAGTACCGCGACGCGCTCGACCAGATCCTCGATGAGGCGAAACGGATGACGGTCCTCATTGAAAGCCTGATGACGTTGGCGCGTGTGGACTCGGGAGCCGAGACCCTCAAATCTGCGACGACCGACATTGCCCTGCTGGTGGCCGACGCCTGTCGCCGAAGCGAGCCGTTGGCGGACGCCAAG
>JACPZV010000465.1 GCA_016195295.1 Acidobacteriota bacterium | reverse complement strand
CAGGTCGGGCGCCACGCCGATCTCATGGCCCGCGCCGAGCGCCAGCAACTCCGGACGCAGCCGCTCCCGCCCAAGCGCGGCGACATCCTCGATCGCCATGGCCGCATCCTGGCCACCAGCGTGGACGCCGACTCGATTTATGCCGTCCCGACCGAACTCGGCGACGCGAAGACGGTCGTCGAAAAACTTTGCGGCGCGCTCGCCGACTGCACGCAGAAGGATCGACAGGCCCTCGTCGACCGGCTGAGTCAGCCGCGCCCGTTCGCGTACGTCCGTCGTCAAGTCGCCCAGGATCAGGCCCAGCGCGTCGCCGCGCTCAATCTCGACGGCATCGGCTTCGTCAAGGAAAGCAAGCGCTTCTATCCCAATCGGGAGCTCGCCGCGCACCTGCTCGGCTGGGTCGGCATCGATAACAAAGGCCTGGACGGACTCGAGTCCGCCTACGACGCGCAAATCAAAGGGAAAGCCGGCACCGTGCTCGTGCACACGGACGCGCGCCGGCACGCGTTCAGCCGATTCGAGCGGCCGCCGACCTCCGGGTCGACGGTTGAGCTCACCATCGACGAGTACCTCCAGCACATCGTCGAGCGCGAGCTTCACGCCGGCGTCGTCGAGAATCGCGCCGCGGGCGGCAGCGCCATCGTCATGAATCCGCGCACCGGCGAGATCCTCGCCATGGCGAACGAGCCGACGTTCAATCCCAACGCCTTTCGCGACTTCGATGATGTCGAGCGCAGAAACCGCGCCGTTCAGGATCTCTACGAGCCGGGTTCGACCTTCAAAGTCGTGACGGCGTCGGCCGCCATTGAAGAGAAAGTGATGGACGTCGACACGCCCGTTGACGTCAGCGGCGGGCAGATTCACATCGGGTCGCGCGTCGTGCACGACACGCACAACTACGGTTTGCTGTCATTCACTGACGTGATCGTCAAGTCGAGCAACGTCGGGGCCATCAAGATTGGCTTCAAACTCGGCACTGAACGGCTCGGCGAGTACGTCGCGCGATATGGTTTTGGCCGTCAGGTCTCCCGCGACTTTCCGGGTGAGAGCCCAGGCATCGTGTGGCGGCCGGACAAGTGGACCGACAGCGGGCTCGCGTCGGTATCGATGGGCTACCAAGTTGGCGTCACTCCGCTGCAGATGGCGGCCGCTGTCAGTTCCGTTGCCACTCGCGGCGAATACCTCGAGCCGCGCGTGATGCGCGCCGTGTACCACGGTGATCGCCGGTATGAGGTGAAGCCGAATCTGCTTCGCCGGACGATCAGCGCGGATACGGCGGTGGCGCTCACGACGATCATGGAACAGGTGGTCGAGCGGGGCACTGGAAAGCCCGCGAGGATTCCGGGCTATACCATCGCCGGCAAGACGGGGACGGCGAACAAGCTCGTCGACGGTCGCTACACGAACGACACGTTTGCCTCATTTGTCGGGTTTCTGCCGTCGCGCGAACCCGCGGTCACGATCCTCGTGGTCCTCGACTCTCCGCGCGGCAACAACGGACATTTCGGCGGACCGGTGTCGGCGCCCATCTTCAAGAGAATCGCGGAGCCCACGCTCCGGTATCTCGGCGTCGGTCCGACGATCAATCCGACGCCGCCGATCTTCGCGGCGCGTCACGACGAGACGTCGAGTCCGGTGAGCGATACGCGGACGAGCGATCCGGTCGTCAGTCTGATCGCCGATGGACCGCCGGGCACCTTGCCCGATCTTCGCGGGATGAGCGCGCGCGAGGCGGTGCGCGCGCTGGTGAAGCTGGGGCTGAACGCGCGCGTGACCGGCGACGGCGTCGTCGTCTCGCAGGAACCGGCGCCGGGCATGCCGCTCGAGCCGGGCACGCTGTGTCGTCTGGTGCTCGAACGGTCGCCGTCGCGGCGCGCAGGACACGCGGGTCAGCCATGACGTGGACAGATTTGGCGGGCGTCTTGCACGAACACGGCGTGATGACCGCCCGTCCGCGGGCCGATGCAGTGGGCCCGATCGCCGGCATCGCGTACGACTCACGCGCCGTGGCGACGGGCGATGTGTTCGTCGCGCTGAAAGGGCAGCACGCCGACGGCGCCGCGTTCGCCAGACAGGCGATCGAACGCGGCGCCGTCGCGATTGTGTCCGAGCAGCCCGCGCCGCCCGATGTGACGATCCCCTGGGTCGTCGTCGAGGACGCGCGTCTCGCCCTGGCGTGGCTGGCCACGACGTTCTACGACAATCCCAGCCGCGAGATGCAGGTCGTCGGCATCACCGGCACCAACGGCAAGACGACAACGGCGTATCTCATCGCGTCCATCTTCGAAGCCGCGGGCGTTCGTTGCGGTCTGCTCGGCACGGTCGCGTACCGCACGGGTCCCGGAAAGAACGCCGTCCGCGAGGCATCGCGGACGACGCCGGAAGCACCCGATCTGCAGAGCCTGCTGCGCGAGATGGTCGATCACGAGTGTGGCGCCTGTGCGATGGAGGTCTCGTCGCACGCCCTCACCCTTCATCGAGTGACCGGGATGACGTTCGCGGCCGCAGTGTTCACGAATCTCACGCGCGACCATCTCGATTTCCACAAGAACATGGACGACTACTTTCGCGCGAAGCGTCGGCTGTTCGAGGCGCTGCCGCCCCACGCGCCGAGCCTGCTCAACGTCGACGATCCGCGCGGCGCGGCGCTCGCCGACGCCGGAGGACGACCGGTCACGTACGCGATCGGCCGTCCGGCCGACATCACGCCCGGCCCGTTGTCGTTTTCACTCGACGGCTTGACGTTCGACGCGCGCACGCCACGCGGAACACTACGCGTGCGCTCGACGCTGGTCGGCCGGCCGAACGTCTACAACATTCTCGCGGCGGTCTCGACCGCGGTGGCGCTCGATCTCCCGTTCGACGCCATCGAGCGCGGCATTCGATCGCTTGCCGGCGTTCCCGGCCGCTTCGAGATGGTCTCGGGCGCCAGGGACGAGATCACCGTCGTCGTCGACTACGCCCACACCGACGATGCACTGCGCAATCTATTGGAAACGGCGCGGCCGCTCGCGCGCGGGCGCCTGATCACGGTGTT
>JACPZV010000386.1 GCA_016195295.1 Acidobacteriota bacterium | reverse complement strand
CGGATCCCTCGACGAAGAACGGCCGGCGCTCGCTGAAGTACGTTTCGAACGCCGACAGGTTGACGACTGCCGGATCGGCTTCCACCTGTCCGAAATCCGGATTCACCGTCGTCGTCAGCGTGAGGCCCGGCGTGAGCGCGTACTTCATGTCGAGCCCGAACGCGCCGCCCGGCGCCGCGCTCTTGAGGAGCGGATTGCCGGCGGTCGGCTGCGTCGTGAGGTTCGCGACGGTGTACGGCGTGATCTCGAGCTTCTTGGGCGACGCGGTCATCGACAGCCCGCCGAGCTCGCCGAACGACGACACGTAGCCGTTCGCGTTCCGCGACAGCAGTGGCCACGTGGACGTCTCGTTCAGCCGACCGATCTGCCGCGCGACGGCGAAGCCGAACGTGTTCGACTGCGACGGCGTGAAGCGCAGCTGCGAAAACGGGATCCGGAATTCGGCCGACCAGCCCTGCGCATCGCGCGAGACCGTAACGTCCCACACGGCATCCCAGCTGTCGTCGCGGTTGTTGTCGTTGAACCAGTAGCGATCGAGCTTGACGCCCGACGGGTTGACGGCGAACTCGTAGGCCGTACGCCGGTCGTGATACGAGTCCACGAACACGTGAATCCAGTCGCACGGCGAGTCGAGATCGCGACGCGTGAGGTACGAGACGATGCGATCGGGCTGGCGATCGTAGGCGTGCACTTTCACGAAGAGCGTCGTCGCGTTGTAGGCGACGCGGAATTCCGTGCGCTCGCTCGGCTCGCCGCCGTCCTGCGGCTCGCGCTGGATGAACGCGTCGACCGGCGCCGCACTTCGCCACACGTCGTCGCTCAACTCGCCGCTCACGCGGACGGCGTTCGGTCCCGAGACGGCCACCGCGTCGACGCGTGCCCGGGCCGGCACGTCAGAGGCCGGCGGGGCGAACGTGGCGAGCGCGAGCGCAATGGTTGCCAACATGCGATGCGACTTACTTAGACGAGTCCCGCGCGCGGTTGGTTGGCAGAAACGCTGGCTCTCGATAGTATCGTCCGCATGGCTTTCACGACCCTTATATCGGCGGATGTCCTCGCCCCTCGTTTACACGATCCGGCCGTCGCGATCGTCGACTGCCGCTTCACGCTCGACGATGTCGCTTGGGGAGAGCGCGAGTGGGCGAACGCGCACATCCCGGGAGCGGTCTACGCGCACTTGGATCGCGATCTCTCGAGTGCAAAGACGGGCACGAATGGACGCCATCCGCTGCCTGACGCGCGCGCCCTTGCTTCCGCGTTCGGCCGGCTTGGCATGACGGCCGGCGTGCAGGTTGTTGCGTACGATCAGAACAACGGGATGTTCGCGAGCCGGCTGTGGTGGCTGCTGCGCTGGCTGGGTCACGACGCGGTCGCGGTGCTGGACGGCGGGATCGCGAAATGGATCGCCGAACGCCGAGCGACAAAGAGCGGCAAAGAACATCGGCCGCCCGCGACGTTCAGCGGATCGCCGCGCGCGAACATGGTCGTCGACGCGAACGGGGTCGCGTCGCTCGCCGGGAAAAAGGGCTGGCGGCTCGTCGACGCGCGCGCGCCGGAGCGCTATCGCGGCGACGTCGAGCCGCTCGACAAAGTCGCCGGGCATATTCCGGGCGCCGTGAATCATTTCTTTCAAGGCAATTTAGACGGGCACGGCGTGTTCCGATCGCCGGAGGAGCTGCGCGGCCGCCTGCGCGCGTCCATCGGCGACGTGCCGGTCGATCGCGTCGTCTGCTACTGCGGATCGGGCGTGACCGCGTGCCACAATCTGCTGGCGCTGGAACACGCCGGCATGAAGGGCGCGAAGTTGTATCCGGGATCGTGGAGTGAGTGGTCGGCTGATGCATCGAGGCCCGTCGAGAAGGGCTGATGTAGGGCGGGGCTTTCAGCCCCGCCTCGCGGGCCTGAAAGGCCCGCGCTACAATGTGCGGGTGATTCTCGAAGCCGCGGGCTCGGGCCTGCAGCACGTGCTGCGCTGCGGAAGTAGAGCCAAACTCTTCCTCAGTGTCCTCTGTGTCCTTTGTGTCAAATCACCGGTGACTGAGATCAATCTCTCCACAACCCAACCGAGTCTGTGGACGACCGTCCGTCAATCGATCGCGGGCTCCCACCGCGGCGAGTACACCGACGGCGCGATCGGCCGCGCCATTCTGCTCCTCGCGATCCCGACGGCGCGGCCCGCGCGGCCGTTCAAGCGATCGCGCTTGGCGTGATCGTCGCGGTGCCCGTCGGCCTGCTCGGCTTCTGGTTCGCGCGTCCGTTGCTTGCGCTCATGGGCGCCGGACCCGACGTCCTCGCGCACTCGTCCTACACCGCGATCGTCCTGGGCTTCAACGGCGTCATCCTGATGCTTTTCCTGATCAACGCCGTGTTTCGCGGCGCGGGCGACGCCGCGGTGGCGATGCGCGTGCTGTGGATCGCGAACGCCTTCAACACTGTTCATGGTCTTCACCGAGGCCATCGTCGCGGGCTTCACCAGCGATCCGCTCGTCGCGCCGATTGCCGTCCGCGGATTGCGGATCATCAGCGTCGGCTTTCCGCTGTACGCGTATGGCTACGTGCTGACGCAGTCGTTCAACGGCGCCGGCGACACGGTGACGCCCACGCTGATCAACGTCTGTTGTCTCTGGCTCGGCGAGATTCCGCTCGCGTACCTTCTGGCGCTTCCGGCCGGCGTGGGACCATCCGGCGTGTATTGGTCGATCTTCATCGCATTTTCGTCGATGTCGGTGATTAGCGCGCTGGTGTTTCGCCGAGGGACGTGGAAACTGAAGCGCGTGTAATTCCTTCTCCTCTGCCTCGGTGCGTGGCCGGTAGCGTCCGGCTTCAGCCGGACCTGCGTCGCGGCGTCTCGAGCACGCAGCCATCCGGCCTGCCGCTCCGGCAGGTCGGCGCGTGTTTCACCAGCAGATCGATGAACTCCTCGACGAAGTCGGCGCGCGCGAGATCTTTCGGCGTCACCGCGCGCCACTCGCGATGCAGGCCACGGGCGGTGAGCGGCCTGGCGACGAGCGTCCCGGCGTCGATCATCGGCTGAACCGCCCAGCGCGCGAGTCCCGCCACGCCCAGCCCGGCTTTCACGAGCTCGGTGATCGCTTCGGTCAGCTGCACTTCCTCGATCCGCGCCGGCGTCACGCCGGCCGGCAGCAACACATCCTGCAGCACGCTGCTCTCTGCTTTCGGCGGATAGACGAACAGCGTCTCCTCCCGCAGGTCGGCGAGCCGCACGTGCGCCTGGCGGGCCAGGCGGTGCTGCCGCGACAGGATCAGCACGACTTCGTCCTCGAAGACGGGGCGCGACTTGAGTCGGCGGTCGGTCACACGGGTGCTGACGATCCCGAGGTCGATCTTCCCCGCCAGCAGCATCTCGATCGGCCGATGCGTGGCGTCGACGTCGATCCGGACTTCGACGCGCGGGAACCGTTTGCGGTAGCGCGTCAGCAGCGGCGGCAGCCAGTGATAGCAGGTGTAGCACTCGGTGGTGATGCGCAGGATTCCGGCCCGGTCGACTCCCATCTGGCGGATCTCGTGCTCGGCGTGCTCGAGGCGATGCAGGACGTCCCTGGCCGACGCGAGCAGGCGCTCGCCGGCCGGCGTCAGCACGAGGCGCTTGCCGACGCGCAGGAACAGCGCGGCGCCTAGCATGCGGGAATGCTGCTTTGGTCAGGTCCGGACCGGTTCGTAGGCCAGGTTTGAGGAAAGCCAGCGCTCGACCCGCTCGACGGACTGCCCTTTCCGCCGCGCATAGCTCGCGACCTGATCGTCACCGAGGCGGCCCACGGTGAAATAGCGCGCAAGCGGGTGCGCGAAGTACAAACCGCTGACGCTCGCCGCTGGTGTCATCGCCGCGTGCTCGGTCAAGTCCATCCCAATCTCGCGCGCACCGAGCAAGTCGAACAGCTTGAACTTCTCGCTGTGGTCCGGGCAGGCCGGATAGCCGAAGGCCGGACGAATTCCGCGATGTTGCTCCCTCATGATCTCGTCGGCCACGGACGTCTCGTCGATGCCCCAATCGCGGCGGGAACCCTTGTGCAGATAGGCCGCGAAGGCCTCGACCAGCCGATCGGCCAGCGCCTTCACGAGGATGGCGCTGTAATCGTCGTGCTCGCGCTCGAAGCGCCGCGCGAGATCGTCGGCGCCAAGTCCGGCAGTCACGGCAAACGCACCGAGATAATCGTTTGGGGACGGGTCTCGGCGCATGTCGACACCGAGACCCGTCCCCACTCGCGGCGCGATGAAGTCGGCGAGCGAGAGATTCGGCTGTCCATCCGCCATGGCTTCCTGCTGGCGCAGAAGGTTGAACCGGACGAGCTCACCCGAATGCGCGCGATCGCGGTAGACGACGATGTCGTCGTTCTCGCTCGCGGCGGGCCAGAACCCGTACACGCCGCACGCCGTCAGCAGCTTTTCGCGGACGATGCGGTCGAGCAGCCGCCGGGCGTTCGCATACAGGTCGCGCGCCGCCTGGCCGTACTGCGGATGATCGAGGATGGCCGGAAAACGGCCCTTCAGCTCCCACGCCGTAAAAAAGAAGGTCCAGTCGAT
>JACPZV010000385.1 GCA_016195295.1 Acidobacteriota bacterium | reverse complement strand
ACCGGCTGCGCGAACGTCAGCGTAAACGTGCGGTTGTCGAGATCGGCCGCCGGCGCGCGATCGTCGAGCTGCGTCAAGGGCAGCGCCGGCAGCGCCGGCCGCTGCGGCGCCGTCTGCGAAGACAGCGTCACGCTCGCGGCCACCAGCCACCAGCCACCAGTCACCACCGGCCGCCGAACAGACACCCACTCCACGTCACAAATTTTCGGCTTCTCGCTCGTTGCGCGATAGACGCCGTTGTGTGCAACGCCGCGCAGCGGCGTCTCAACGTCGGGAGATGGCCACTGATCGGGCAACGCCATCGACGATTCAAGTGACGGCCGGGATTACTTCGTCGGAGTGACGTCGACGGCCGGCGTCTGTTTCCGGAAGAGCGCGGCGCCCAACAGACCACCGACGGTCGAGAACATCGCGCCGATGAACAGCATGAAGACGAAGGCAATGGCGCGGCGAACGAGGATGATCCCGACGCTGGCTTCGGCGCGCGAACCCGCGAATCGATCGAACATGTCGCGCACCTCGGGCGACATGCCGCCGGCCATGTCGAAGAAACGCTGCGTCATCGCGCGTTCGATCGGCGCCATCAGGATGTCGATCGGAATCGAGAGGACGAGGTGCACGAACGCACCGAACAGTCCGGCGAGCAATCCGACGAGCGCGCCGTCGCCCGGGGCCATGGGCGCCGCCTGATTCTGCTGAAACACGTACGCCGCGACGAGGCCGCCGCTGACCACCCACAGGCAGCAGCACACGTTGCCGGCGGCGATGAGCGGCAGCGCGGAGAGCACGCCCATCACCGCGCCGCCCATCAGCGCGGGCTGCGTGTAGTTGGGACTAGTCGTAGTACTCACGGCCCAGATGCGTGATCAGCTCTTCGCCCTTGAGGTAGCGCAGCGTATTCTTCAACTTCATCAGCTGAATGAACAGATCGTGCTCCGGGTACAGACCGGGCGCGTGTACGGGGCTCTTGAAGTAGAAGGACAGCCATTCTTGGATGCCGTGCATGTTGGCGCGCTTGGCCAGATCAAGAAATAGCGCGACGTCCAGCACGATCGGCGCCGCCAGGATGCTGTCGCGGCAGAGGAAGTTGATCTTCAACTGCATCGGGTAGCCGAGCCACCCGACGAGATCGATGTTGTCCCAGCCTTCCTTGTTGTCACCGCGCGGCGGGTAATAGTTGATCCGGACCACGTGGCAGAGATTCTCGTAGAGATCCGGATACAACTGCGGCTGCAGGATGTAGTCGAGAACCGATTTCTTGCTCTCCTCTTTCGTCTTGAACGATTCGGGATCGTCGAGCACTTCCCCGTCGCGATTGCCGAGGATGTTGGTCGAGTACCAGCCCTTGACGCCGATCAGCCGCGCCTTGAGACCGGGCGCGACGATCGTCTTGATCAGCGTTTGGCCCGTCTTCAGATCCTTGCCGGCGAGCGGCGACTTCGTGTGCGCCGCCAGTTCGACGAGCGCCGGAATGTCGGCCGTGAGATTCGGCGCCGCGTTCGCGTACGGGATGCCCATGCGGATGGCGGCGTAGGCATAGACCATGCTTGACGGGATGGCGGGATCGTTGTCCTCGAGCGCGCGCTCGAAGTTCTTCATCGATGCGTGCGCTTCGGCCTCGGTCATGAACACTTCAGTGCTGCCGCACCAGACCATGACCAGGCGATCGAGCTTGTGCTCGTCTTGGAAGCGACGGATGTCCGCCATCACTTGCTCGGCGAGATCGCGCTTGTTCTTGCCTTTCTTGACGTTCGGACCGTCCAGCCGCTTCACGTACCGCTGATCGAAGACGGAGGGCCACGGGCGTATCTTCTCGAGATCGGGACGCACCTTCTCGAGCAGGGCCGGCTCGATGACGCCGGCCGTGCGCGCGGCGGCGTAGCAGTCGTCGTTGAAGATGTCCCATCCGCCGAAGACGAGATCGTCGAGCGAAGAGAGCGGGACGACGTCGCCGATTTTCGGCGAACGACCCTCGGTCCGCTTGCCGAGGCGGACCGTTCCCATCTGCGTCAACGAACCGATCGGCTTCGCAAATCCCTTGCGTATGGCGAGCACGCCGGCGATCGTCGTCGTGCTGACGGCGCCCAGGCCGACCAGCAGCACGCCGAGTTTGCCGCGCGCAGGAGCAATGTCAACAGGTGTAGACACGAAGGAGAACTATATCAGTCGCCAGTCGTCAGTCGCCAGTCGGCAGTCGGCAGTCACGGTAAACTGGTCGCAATGACGTTGAATCCCTTCACGCGGCGCGACAACCCGCATCTCCTCGTGGTCAGCATGACGGGCGTGAAGATGGGCGACCGTCTCCTGCAGATCGGCTGTGCGCACGGCGGACGCCTCGCGGCCGTGGCCCGGAAAGTCGGACTCTCGGGGCGCGCCGTGCTCGTCGCGCCGGACGAGTCGTCTGCCGCGCGCGCGCGCAAGGGCGCGGCCGACGCGGGCGTTCTCGTCGAGATTGCCGTGGCGCCACCGACGTGTTTGCCAGACGAGGATGCGTCGTTCGATCTCGTCGTGGTGGACGAAACGTCCGGGCTCCTCGCGACGATGCGCGCCGAGGATCGTGGGGCCGCGATCCGTGAAATCGCGCGCGTGCTGCGGCCGGGTGGACGCGCCGTGATGATCGGCGCCGCCCCGCGCGGCGGCCTGGGCGCGCTCTTCACGCGCGCGCACAGCGGACCGCCGTTTGTCGCGTCGGGTCAGGCGACGGTCGCGCTCGAAGCCGAAGGATTCAAGTCGGCGCGAACACTGGCGGAACGCGACGGACTGGTGTTCGTGGAAGGGATCAAACCGAGAGAAGGCGGGTAGGCCTGCCCCACGTGCCCTACCTGGCCAACGATCACCGTGCACAAGTCAGATGCCTTCCCCCATCGATCGGGATCGTTTCTCCAGTCATCCATCCGGCGCGATCCGAGGCGAGAAACAGTACGAGCTCCGCGACTTCGTCTGG
This sequence comes from Acidobacteriota bacterium, assembly GCA_016195295.1. Classification (GTDB taxonomy): domain Bacteria; phylum Acidobacteriota; class Vicinamibacteria; order Vicinamibacterales; family CAVVIG01; genus SRVP-36. The sequence goes on along the minus strand of JACPZV010000385.1, from coordinate 7,527 downwards.
CTCACCAGGTCGGCCGAGCGGGTGCGTTTCTTTGGATCGCTCGAGAAACGCGGCATACTGCGCCTCCCCCATTCCCGAACGTCGATGCAGATTGGTCACGGTCACTCCCGGATTGACCGCGTTCACGCGGACGCCGAGCGGCGCCATTTCAATCGCCGCGCAGCGCGTGAGGTGATCGACGCCGGCCTTGCTGACGCAATACGCGAGGACGCCGGGAAACGATCGCAGACCGTTGACGCTGGACACGTTGACGACGGCGCCGTGGCTCGCCTTCAGATGGGGCGCGGCCGCGCGCATGAGCCGGAACGGCGCGCGCAGATTCACGGCCATCATCGCATCCCAGATCTCGTCGGTGGTCGCTTCGAGCGCACCGCTCGCGATCACGCCGGCGGCGTTGACGAGCACGTCGAGGCGACCGAAGGCGCCGATGGCGGCGCCCACGATGCGATCGGGCGCACCGTCTGTGGTCACGTCGGCGCAACACGTCACGGCGCGTCCGCCAGCGCCGCGCATGGCATTCGCGACCTCAACCAACACGGTGTCATTACGTCCAACCAGTACGACGGACGCGCCGCCGCGGCCGAAGGCTTCGGCGGTCGCGCGGCCGATACCGCTGGTGGCGCCCGTCACGATGATGCTTTTATTGGCGAAGGACATACGGTCAGTCTAGCTCAGGGGCAAAATGGGGACGGAGACCCGTCCCCTTTGATGGAAAAGTGAGGCGAAAAGGCCGAGAACTATAGGCGAGCGTTTTGCTTCGCTGATGACGGGGATTGATGCCGCACACCCCCTCCACGGACCTCTATTCGGCGCGTGAGATCGCCCGTGCCTCGGGTGTGTCCGAGGCGCGCGTGCGGGCGATCCTCGGGGAACAACGCTCACTCTTCGTCGGGCATGCTGACGCCGTGCGACTGGGCCGCGCGCTGGCGCAACGCGCGCACGCGGAAAAGTTGTTCTCCATTCACTTCGAGACCGAGGAGGCCCTTCAGTCGACTCCAGTGTTCGCGGTGTCGAGCACGGTTCACGCCGGGATGCTCGCGGCGTTTGTCATGATCGCGACGTTCAACCAGGCGCCGAGAATCGCGAGTTCCGACGCCACGAGTCACCTCGTCGACTCGATGCAGCTGGTTTTTCTCGCGACGCCAGGACCTGGCGGCGGCGGAGGCGGCAGCGGATTCGAGCAGCCGGCACCGCCGCCGAAAGCGCTGATAGAAGGGAACCGGACGGTCAGCAGCCCGGTGCCGGAGCATCAGGAACCCAAGCCCATCGAGCCCACGGCAAAGCCGCTCAACGCCGAACCGCTGCCGGCGCTCATCGCTCCGATAGTGAGCGCACCAGCGGACTTGCAGACCCGCGTCGGCGTGCTTCAACAGACGGACGTGGAGGTCGACAGCCACGGCCCGGGGAAAGGTGGTCGCGCCGGAAGCGGCGTCGGCTCCGGAATCGGAGACGGCACCGGCAGTGGAATCGGTCCCGGGTCGGGCGGCGGCACCGGCGGCGGACCCTATCGGCCTGGCAGCGGGATCGATCCGCCGCGGCTGCTGCGCGAGGTGAAAGCGGATTACACCGAAGACGCGCGGCAGCGCGGGCTGTCTGGCGACGTCGTCATGGAAATCGTCGTGCGGCGCGACGGATCGGTGGGCGACGTGAAGATCTTGCAGGGCCTCGGTGGCGGGTTGAACGACCGGGCAGTGCAGGCCGTTCGGCAGTGGCGATTCTCTCCCGCCCACAAACAAGGTGAAGCCGTGGACGTGATGGTGGAGGTCGCCATGGAGTTCAGGCTGCGATGATCTTCCTCCTCGTCGTCACGGTGTGCGCGATGTTGCTGGCGGCGATCATGAGCGTCGTCGCGTGGCGCCTCGCGGGCGAGGAGCGGCGTCGATCCGAGGCGCGCGTGGCCGTACTCGCGGCCGAAATCCACGAAATGTCAGCTCTCGACCTCGACCTGCGTCCGGCCCAGTCCGTGGCGCTCAGCGCCGACCTGTTTTCGACGGCGCAGCCGGAACCGTCGGCCGTGCGGTGGGCGACAGTCGTGGGACTCGGCCTGTTCGGGTTCTCCGCCATGCTGGCGCTCGTCGTCGGGTTCAGTGGCGCGCAATCCGTGGCGCGCCCGGCACACGTGTCGAGGGCCGCAGCGCCGGCACCGCTGGAGTTGATCGCGCTCGATCATGCCCGCGACGGCGACCGGCTCGTGATCCGCGGCGTGGTGCGAAACCCGGCATCCGGTTCCGCCGTCGCCCGCCTGACGGCGGTAGTATTTCTGTTCAACCGCGACGGCGGCTTCCTGACCAGCGAGCGGACCGCCGTGAACGCCGCGCCGCTCGTGCCGGGCGCCGAGTCGCCGTTCGCCGTGACGGTGACGGGCGCGGACGACGTCGGGCGATACCGCCTCAGTTTCAGAAGCGATGATCGGATCGTGTCTCATGTCGACAAGCGCGGAAAAAGTTAGACGTCTCTGTGCCGTCGGCCTCGCCATTTTTTTGGTCGTGTCCGCGCACGGGCAGCAGCCGCAGCCGCCGCAAACGCCGGCGCGAGGCGGCGAGCAGGCGTTCAAGTTCAGGAGCGGCGTCGAGCTCATCAACGTGAACGCCACGGTGTCCGACGCGAGCGGACGATTCGTCTCCGGCCTCACGCGGGACGACTTCGTCGTGTACGAAGACGATCAGCCCCAGACGGTCACGCATTTCAGCGCTGAGCGCGTGCCCGTCAGCCTGGGGATCGCGATCGATACGAGCGGCAGCATGGCCGGCGAAAAGATGCAGGAGGCGCGGAGCGCGCTCGACAAGTTTCTGTACGAGCTGCTCGATGAACGCGACGAGATCTTCCTCTATCGCTTCAGCAACTATCCGGCGCTCCTCCAGGATTGGACGACCGATCGCCAGGTGCTGACGCGAGCGCTCGGCCGGCTTACGGCCAACGGTGGGACGGCGATGTACGACGCGGTCGCCGAAGCCATCCCACTGGCTCAGAAGGGACAAAACCGGAAGAAGGCGCTGCTCGTCATTTCGGACGGCCACGACACGGCGAGCCGGACGAGCATCATGCCGCTGAAGCAGACGATTCGTGAAAGCGAAGTGCTCGTGTACGCGATTGGCATCGACGGCGAAGGCGAGCCGACGATCAGGTCGACGCCGCCGCCGCGCGTGCCGATACCGGTCCCCTTTCCCTTCCCGCCTCGCGGCGGGCGTGGACGAGGCGGGTATCCGCAGCCGCCCACGGGTGGCGGTGGCGGCGGCGGCAACGGCGGGTGGCAGCGTGGATCTCGCAACGACGATCGCGTCAACGTCGCGGCGCTGCGCGACATGACCGACGACAGCGGCGGCCGCACCGAAATCATCCGTGACCCGCGCGACCTCAATCCGTCCACGGCCAGCATTGCCGACGAATTGAGCAAGCAGTACTACTTGGGTTACCCGTCCACGGGAAAGAAGGATGGGCGGTGGCACGGCATCCGCGTGGAAGTGCGCAACAAGTCGTACCGCGTGCGAGCTCGTCGCGGCTACGTCGCGAGCTGACATTGCGGATTGAGGATTGCGGAATGCGGATCGACGATTGGTGATCCACAGATAACCCGCATTCCGCCCAATCCGCATTCCGCAATCCCCAATCCGCAATAGAATGCCTCGTGCATCTGGCGATCGCGATCGGTCTCAGTCTGCTCGGCGGCTTCGGGGGACTCGCGGTCGCCGCGAGCCTGCTCGCGTTTCCATCCAGCGTGCGCAACCGGCTGGTGCCGTGGCTCGTCAGCTACGCGGTCGGCGCGCTGCTCGGCGTCGCGCTGCTCGATTTGATGCCGCAGGCGCTCGCGGCGTTGAGTCCACGTCAAGCGTTCGGCGCGCTCCTTGCCGGCATCCTCACGTTTTTTGTCCTGGAGAAACTCGCGGTCTGGCGTCACTGTCACACGCACGAGTGCGACGTGCACCGCTCGAGCGCCCCGCTCGTGTTGATCGGCGACGCCGCGCACAATTTCATGGACGGCGCCGTGATCGGCGCGGCCGTCGTCACGTCGCTGCCGCTCGCGATCAACAGCGCCATCGCGGTGCTCGCGCATGAAATCCCCCACGAGGTCGGCGACTTTGCGATTCTGCTTCACGCCGGCTACAGCAAGACCCGCGCGCTGATGTTCAATGCGCTGGCGGAGGCCGCCGGCGTCGCCGGCGCCATCACCGCCTTCGTCTTCCTCGACCGGATACCGAGCATCGGACCGTATTTTCTGGCGTTTGCCACCGCCAGTTTTGTGTACGTGGCGATGTCGGATCTCATTCCCGATCTGCATCGCGGCACGTTCGACGACAGCCCCGTGCGACAGGTGCTTCTGGTGAGCGCCGGGATCGGCACGGTCCTCCTTCTGTAGACGCCCTCAATGGAATCGAAAAACCTGGCGACCGTCCGGAACATGTGGCGCCGTGAAGTCGAAGCGGCGGCGACCTATCGGCATCTGGCGAACCGCGACCGGGATCCGAAGCGGAAGGACATCCTGATTCGCCTCGCCGAGCAGGAGGAGAAGCACGCGGCGCGATGGTCCGAGCGCATCGCGCTCGCGACGGGGCACGCGCCTGATCCCAAAGATGTCGAGCGAGGCCTCTCGTGGTTTCAACGCATCTCCGATCCCAACGTCGTCCTTCACCGGCTCGAACAGGAAGAAAACAAGGCCGAGGCCGAGTACAACCAGCTGATGGCCCGCTTGAGCGATCCGGCCGATCGCCGAATCGCTGAAGAGGCCATGCTCGAAGAGCGCGATCACGCGGTGGTGCTGCGGACACTGGCCGGCGGCGTCATCCCAACACCGCGGTCGACGCTCGACACGATCCTCCGGCGTGAGCGCTGGCACGTCCGGGGGACCGGGTGGATCGGCGATGCGATCTACGGCGTGAACGATGGGCTCGGCGCCGTCTTCGGCATCGTCTCGGGCATGGCCGGCTACACGGGCGGCAGCGAGGTGGTTCTGGCCGCCGGCTTGGCGGGCACGCTCGCCAGCGCGCTTTCGATGGGCGCGGGCGCTTATCTCTCGTCGAAATCGCAGCGCGAGGTGTACGAATCAGAGGTGTCGCGCGAGCGTGCCGAAATTGAAGAAGACCCGCATGAGGAGATGCTCGAGCTCGAGCTGTTCTACCAGCTCAAGGGCTTCACCGCAGACGAGGCGCGGACGATGGCCGAGCGGCTGCAGAAGGAACCGAAGCAGTTCCTGCGCACCCTGGTCCACGAGGAGCTGGGGCTCAACGAAGAAGCCTTCCCCAACCCGTGGCGCTCGACGATCTCCGCCGCGCTGTCGACGGCTGTCGGCGGGTTCATTCCGATCGTCCCGTTCTTCTTCACCGTCGGCTTGCCGGCGGTCATCGCTTCGTTCATCATCAGCACGATCGCGCATTTCGTCGTCGGCGCCTCGAAGGCGCTCGTCACGACCCGATCGTGGTGGGCGAGCGGCGCGGAAATGACGATCGTCGGGATCCTCGAGGCGGCGATCACGTACGGTCTGGGCCTGGCGTTCGCGGGCCATTAGTGGGAATTCCAACTTTCTGGAATTACGCGATCATGCCGAACCCGCCGATCCACATCGTCGTCGAGCGGGGACGCGTGACGCTGACCGGCGTGGTCGGCAGCGAGATCGATCGGGTGCTCGCGCGGTCGCTGGCGTCGCAGTTCGGCGCCTTCAAAGTCACCAACGAGCTGAAGACGGACGCCGAGGTCCGGGACCTTCTTGAAAAATCCGAGTGACCTGACCGTCGCGCTGGAGGCGGGCGCCGTCACGACGGCGCTCGTCTACCGCGCGATCGTGCACCCTGTCGGCGCGACGTTGATTCTCGGCCATGGCGCCGGCGCGGGACAGCGCAGCACGTTCATGGTCGATTTCGCGCGCGCGCTGTCGTCATTGGGGATCGACATCGTGACGTTCAACTTCCTCTACGCGGAACAGCGGCGGCGGATTCCGGATCGAGGCCCGGCGCTTGAAGCCTGCTATCGGGCGGTCATCGGGATCGCGCGGTCGCACGTCGAGAGCGCGCGGCATTTGTTGTTTCTCGGCGGCAAATCGATGGGCGGACGAATCGCCACGCAGGTTGCGGCGGTGGACTCGGACGCGCCGCTGGCCGGTCTCGTCCTGCTCGGTTATCCGCTGCACCCGCCCGGTAAACCCGACCAGCTCAGAGACCGGCATCTGCCCGCCGTTCGGCGACCGATGTTGTTCGTGCAGGGCCGTCGCGACGCCTTCGGCACGCCCGCGGAACTGACGCCGATTCTCGAGCGGCTCACGCCCGCACCCACGCTGCGCGCCGTGGACGGCGACCATTCGTTCAAGCTGTCGAAAACGGATCCGGCGGCGCAGGCCGCCGTCTATGCGGACATTCAGCGAACGATCGCGTCGTGGGTGGAATCGTTCGTCAACACTTGAGCTCCATCACGCGCCCGCGATGGGTAAAGCCGGCGCGCTCGTAGAGCGTGACGCTGCGCGCCGACGGCCAGAGGATCACGTAGTCCATTTCGTTCGCGCGCGCCCACGCGATCGCTGCCTCGAGGAGCGGCGTCCCTGCTCCACCTCGCTCGGCCGGCTGCACGTACAGGTTGGACAGATACGCGTGACGCTCGCGCTCCGCGCTCGGATTCGGCAGTTTCTGAAACGTCTGCAGCCACACCTGACCGACGATGGCCGGACCGCGCACTGCGACCCACGCGCGCCAGGCGGTGGCGATCGACAGCTCGCGGCGCATCCACGCGGTGCATCGCTCGACGAACGCGTCGTGCGTTTCGACGGCGGGATCGCGTCCCGCGCGAAATTCCCAGCGCAATTCGGCGAGCGCCGCGGCATCCTCGGGTGACGCGGGACGGATCGTGATCATGCGCGTCGTCGAGCAGGGTCTTCGATTTCACGCCGAACAGGTACGGCACCATCGGATCGAACAGGCCGTGCGCCATGAAGATCGGCGTCGCGGCATTGGCCGCCGCGGCCTCGCCCGCCAGGCTTTCCGCGAGCGGCAGGTAGGTCGAGAGCGCCATGATGCCGGCGAGTTTCGCGGCATGGCGCAATCCCGCCTGCAGCGCGATCGCCCCGCCCTGCGAGAAACCCGCGAAGACGACGCGGGTCGGCTGGGGCCATTCCTGGCGGACCGCGTCCGCGACCGCGGCGGTGTACGCGAGGTTGTCGGCAATGGCCAGCTCGCGATTCTGCCGCGTCATCCACCCCGCGATCACGTCGTTGGCGCGCCGCTGGTAAAAGCGGTTCAGGCCCTGGATCGAGACGATCAACCATCGGTCGGCGCCGGGAATCGCGCGTAGCCGCTCGATCTGGGCTTCGGCCGCTTCGGCGTAGCCATGAAAACCGACGAGCATTGGTGCGGGACCGGGCGAGGACGACGGCACGACGAGATATCGGCCGTGCGTCGTCGCCGCGATCGTGCGTTCGATCACGCCATCACCCCATCACTCCATCACTCCATCACCAAATCACTTTCACGGCCCCGGAGCCGCGAATCTCCGCATCGCGCGTAATCAGCGGCAGCTCGACCGTGCGCGCGGCGGCGCAAATCAACGCAT
>JACPZV010000384.1 GCA_016195295.1 Acidobacteriota bacterium | reverse complement strand
GGCCTTGATCGCCAGGCCCATCGCGATCAGGCCGACGCTGTGTTTCGTGTACGCCTCGTCAAACCCGGACTGGTAGAAGAGCATCGCGCCGCGGTATCGCAAGCAGTACCACTCAGCGACCGGTTGATCGCCGGTGCGCAGCGTGCGTAGCCTGAGCCACCCGCGCTCGAGCGCGAGCCGGCTGAACGCTTCGTGAAACGCCACCAGCGCCCGCTGGTGGAAGGCTTCCGACCCGCCGCGTCTCTTCCAGCGCCGCAGGTGGAAGGCGACGAGCCGCCGCAAGCTCTCGCGGCGCTCGTCGTCTGTGGTCGCGCGCTCGAAGGTGACCGGTCCGAGCCGCTCGAGTTGACGCAAGCGTCGCCGGAAGTTGTATCGAACCGACGAGCTACGGTGCGCGAGATACCCGGTCCACTCGACGGTCCTGAGATCGACGACGGGGCACACCGTGGTGGCCGAAGACAAGGCGGCCCAGCCGCGCCCGGCCAGTGCGCGGCCCAGTCGCCATGCCGTGCCGTTCTTCAGGTCCAGCTGCGTCAGTCCGATCACGAGGTTCCGCGCCGCGATGTGGTGCGCCAGCGCAGCCAGCACCGTGGGCTCCCAGCCGCGCCGGATGACGAGGTCCAGATAATCGGAGCCCACGTGGCCGGTGCCGAGGAACTCCAGCGTGCCGAGCGACAGCAGATGCGCGAGCGAGGGCGGCGCGATTGCGAGCGGCGCCAGGCCGATCAATTGGCCGTTGGACCGGACGGCGAGGATCGAGAGCGTCCGTCGCCCGGCCAGATGCACCCACCAGGTGAAAAGCCATTCCCACGTCAGGAAGATGCAGTCCGAGGCGCTGGCCGAGAGCAGGTCGGTCCACTCTTCGCGGAGGCCTTCGAAGGATCTGACGTCGTGAATCGTTTCGATGTCGATCATTGCTCTTGAATGCGATCGCGCAGCGTAACGAGCCGGCTGTCGGAGTGCTTCACGCGAACCCCAGGCGATAACGCAGGCACCATTCGCCCTCCAGGCGGGACAGGAACGCTTCGCCGCGGTGCACGGCATCAAGCGCGCCGGCCACTCGCGAGTGGATGAGCACCCATTCGCCTCGATGGTGGAAGAAGCAGTGTCGCGCGGCCATGGCGCTCATCAGCGCGGGATCCAGACGCCCGCACAGGGCCGCCACGCCCTGCTGCCACGCGTCGAAGAAGAGATGATCGAGCACGTCGGTCGACGACTGGGGTCGCCCGCCGACCTGCAGCACTTCGCCGACGCCGCCGCGCGTGGCGTGATAGAGGTACCAGCCCGCGACCCGGCCGCGCTCGTCCCGCAGCACGACCTTGCGGAGCTCGCCCGCGCCCTGCTTGCGCGAGATCACGCCAAGAAGAACGTCCGCCGATCGGTCGTCGTAGTACGGGCGCAACGCCAGACCACTGGAAGCCTCGTCGATGCACGCGCGCAACGCCGCGCCATCGAGGTCTTCCGCGACGAGCGTCGGCCTCGCGCAACCAAACGGCCCTGGGAGACGGGCGACGACCGCATCGGTCAGGCGGCAGATCGGCGCCGACGCCCGTGCGGCCACCGCGAGCGCGCGGTGCCTTCGAGCGCGTGACGCGACGAACGCGGCCGGGCGAAGCACCCGCACCCACGCCAGACTGAACTGCTGCGCGGTCGTGCCGCCGACGGTCTCCCACAGCCAGCGCGCGCGTTCAGTCGCCTCGTCCGCGAGTGAAAGATCCTGCGGCCCGGCCAGAAACGCTTTGATCAGTCGCACGGCCGCGACGACCGAGCGCAAGTTGACGTCCACCATGAACTGGGAGCTGACCGCCATCCGCAGCGGGCGACCGTTCAGCCTCATCGCGCGGCTCACCACGCCGACGAAGCCGCCGATGCGTCCGTGGTCGTCCACGTACACCAGCGACGGACACGCCGCGTCTCGCCACGGGCCGTGGAGGAACGTCTCGCCGAAGTACGTCCGGTACCGCTGGGCTTCATCGTTGGAACGCGTCGCGTCTGGGCGAAACACTCGACGATGCAGATCGGCGACGTGCGGGATGTCGCTATCCGTGAACGGCCGCACGCAGTCGGTCATGCACGCTCATCACAGAAACGGCAACACGATCGGCAGCCCCAAGCCTCCCGGTGCCGGCCGGTAGACGCGAATGTCGACCGCGTTTTCCGACCCCGCGCCGGTACTGAAGCTGGCGACCAGAGCGCCGGACGACAGATTGAATCGGTAGACGTTGGATGAGAAATAGTTGATGGCCCAGAACGTACCGTCGCCGACCAGGTCGAGGCCCGCCCAGTATTGGCTTTCGCCCGAGACGCTGTAGGTCTGCGTGAGCGAACCGGAGGCGTTGAGGCGCGCGATCACGCCGCCGCTCGACACGAGAACTCCTCCATCAGGCAGCACGACGAGCGCTTGCGTCTGGCCGCCCGGCAACGGCGCGCGATTGAAGTTGGCGAGCTGGCTGTTCGTGCACACGTTGAAGCGCATCACGTCGGGGCCCCAGGACGTGTACAGAAGCGTGCAGCCGTCGCTGGCAAGGTCCACCCAAAACGATCCGCGAGTTTCTTGAGCGACCGCATACGATGCCAGCGGTTGACCGCTCGCCGAGAGTTTCAGCACGGCGCCCGTGCAGTCCGCCTGACCGACGTACGCGCTGCCTGCGGCATCGAAGACGAGCGCGTGCGGGTTGCAGCTGTAGCCTGCACCGAAGGTCCCTTGCGACACGCCGTGTGAGTTGAAGCGCTCGACGGTGTTCCCGCTCCTACACGTCGGGTCGGCGCACCAGTGGCTGACGTACAGATTGGCGGCCGTGTCGAGCCGCATCCCTTCGCCCTTGCCGGGCACGCTGCTGACGAGCACGGCGTTCAGCGTCCCGTCGGCGTTACGCCACTGCACAGGGCCCTGCTCGAGGGAGACGAAGAGGTCGCCTGGGGCGAACGTCGTGTGCGCGAGCTGCGCGCCGACCGACGGCAGCATGAAGACGATGCCGGTCAAAACGAGCGCGAGTCGAGTGAAGAAGCGGTGTGGATGCATAGGTGGGCCTTTCGCGGACTGACCGGCTATTTCATCGCGCTAATCGCGGACGAACGAGGCGTCGGCGCGCCCGGACGGGGCTGCCGCCGCTTATCTCGGTGCGGCGCGCAGCTCGCGTCCTGGCGTTCGGCCGGCAGGGGAGTTGCCAACCGAGACTTCACGTGATGTCGAGCGGTTCCGCTCAGAATCCCAGCCCCGAGTCGTCGCCGCCGCAGACGACGAAGTCGAACGGCGGCACGGCGGGTCCGGTGGTGGAGGGGTTGGGATTGTGGAGCTGAATGTTGCCGCCGCCGTTCGCGTCGGTCGGCCCGAGCTGCCGCGTGGTGACCAGATAGACGACCGTTCCGTTCTGCATCAACTTGATTCCAAAGCGATCGTTGGCGCCCGGTTCGCCGTTGTCTTGCGTCCGCACGCGGAACTTGACGTCACCGTACACGTTGGTCGACGCGGTGCCGCAAATGTCGCGATACGTGGATCCGCTCGGGATCGGATCGAAGTAGCCATCGATGCTCGTGCTGCGCACATGGAACCCGGGCGGGCCGAAGTTGTGATCGACGTAGTTCACGTCGCCGTAGAACCCCCCGTTCTTGCAGCCGGCGACGATGCCGAAGTTGGCCTGATCGCCGCCTTCTTCGAGAATGATGATCCACCCGCCGCCGGTCGTGAAATCGCACGGCGAGGGGACGACGTGGGCGCTCACCGGCCGAATCGCCAGCGTCAGCATGATGGCGACGGACGCGGCGAGCGCGATTGCGGAGACTAGCCTGCGCATGATCCTTCCTCCTTTGTCGAAACGTCAGGACTCCTCTTGCTCGATGCTCAGAGACGCGTCCGGCTGCTCCTTTCTGACTGGGCGATGAACGGCGCGCGCGGCCTCGGGACGCCGGGCCTGCAGGAGCGCTCGCTCGTAGAAGCGCTCGGTCTCGCGGACCATCCGCTCGAGCGAGAACTGTTCGGCGACGCGCTCGCGCGCGCGGCGACCGAACGACTTCGCCTGCGACGGGTCCTGCAGGATCGACGCGATCGCCTCTCCCAGCGCCTCTGGATCGTGCGGCGGCACGAGCCACCCGGTGGCGCCGTGTTCGACGACTTCAGGATTGCCGCCGACGCGCGTCGCGACGACCGGTATGCCGGCGGCCATGGATTCGAGCAGCGTGTTCGAGAGTCCTTCGCTGAGCGAGGGCAGCACGGATACCGCCACCAGCGCGAGCAGCCGCGGGACGTCCATCCGGAATCCCGTGAACACGACGCGCCGGGCGAGCCCGAGGCGCGCTGCTCGAGCTTCCAGTTCCCGGCGGTACTCCGCGCGGTCCGCGAATCCTTTGTCCCCAATGATGAGGAAGTGGACGTGCCCGACGCGGGCGGCGACGCGGGCCGCCGCGTCGAGGAAATCCTCGACGCCCTTCAGGCGATCGAGCCTCGACAGCATCGCCACGACCGGCGCGCCAGGCGGCAGACCCAGTTCGCGCCGCAGGGACGGGTCTTCACCGTGGATCGTGAATCTCGTCAGGTCGAGTCCGTTGCGAATCACGGTGATGTTCGCGGGGGAGTAACCGTCCTCGACGAGCCATCGCCTGACGGCGTCCGCATTCACCAGGACGTGGTGCGCGAAGCGACAGGCGACGCGCTGCGCGACGCGCTGCCGCGGCGTGAGGTACGGCCCCGTATCCCTGATCGAGGCGATCACCACCGGCGTGCCCGCAAGCCGAGCGGCCGGCAGCGCGAACACGTTCGGATAGAAGTTGTAGGTGTGCACGATGTCGACGCGCCAGCGCTTCAGCGCTCGGGCGAAGCGGAGCTCCTGCGCGAGCGCGCGCGGGCCGTACAGGTTCGTGACGGGGTACTCGCGGACTGGCAGCCCTCGCGCCTTGATGGCATCGAGGAATTCGCCCTGGCGCCTGAGGCACGCGAACTCGAGATCGAAGCGCGCGTGGTCGAGCCCCTCCGTCAGATTCATCAGGTGGCGCTCGGTGCCGCCGATGGCGAAAAGCGTCGTGAACGTCAGCAACCTGACGCGCGCGGACGGATCGACCGACGTGACGCCGGGCCGGGCGTCACGCGCGACGTCAGATCGCCACACCCGATCGGCGCTGACTGTAGGCGGCGACGAAATCAATGATGTGCTCGATCGTGCGGAAGTTGTCGATCTCGAGATCGTCGAGCGAGACGGTGACGCCCAGCCGCTCTTCCAGCTGGAGCAGCAGCTGCACGAACGCCAGCGAGTCGAGCACGCCGGTGTCGAACAGGTCGACGTCGCCCTCCGGCACCTCGAGATTCAGACTCTCGAAGATCGCGGCGACGTGCGCGCGGATCGCGGCCCGGTCAAACATCATTCAGCAGGCGATGCTCGGAGGCGAGCAGGTCGAACAGAATGCGGTCGTAGTAGCGGCCGTCGATGCGGTGGCACTCGCGCAGCCGACCGACCTCGCGAAAGTGCAGGCGGGGCGGGATGGAGGCGGAGACGTTGTGCGCCACCACCCACGTGTTCACCGAGTGCAGGCCGACTTGCTGGAAGCCGAACGTCAATATGCCCGAGACCGCGCGGGTTGTGTAACCCTGCCGCGCGAACGCCTTGTCCCCGAGCACCGCCCACACCGTTGCTGACCTGAAGTGCGGGTTGACGTGATCCAGCGCCACGATGCCGATGGGTCGACTTGCCGCATCGTCGGTGAACAGCCGGATCACGTGCGTCCGGCGCTTCGACATGATCTTCAGCCACGAGGCCGTGATGACGCTGTCCCCCTCGCCGAAATCCAGCCACTGGCCGTTGTCTTTCTGGGTCAGCCAGGTGGCGGCCTGCTCGATCAGATCGGGCCGGTCAAGAGGCTTGAGCTGCACGATAAAGAAACTCCTCCCGCAGTTTGGGCCGATCGATCTTGTGGTTGGCGTTCTTCGGCAAGGTTTCAAGCGGCAACCAGACGGAGGGGAGCATGTAGCCGGGGAGCACGGCGCTCAGGGAGTTGCGCAGAATCATCGGCGTCACGCGCGCGCCGGGCATCTTGACGTAGGCGCAGCCGATGGCCGTGCCCTCGAACCCGACGGTGGGCACCGCGATGACCGCGCATTCCTGAACGAAGGCGAGCGCGTTCATGGCGGTCTCGATTTCTCCGAGCTCGATCCGATGGCCGCGACTCTTGATTTGCGTGTCTCCCCGCCCAACGAAGTAGACCAGCCCGTCGTTCCCCAGGCGCGCGAGGTCACCGGTGCGATACAAGCGACCGGCGCCGGACGCGCGCGGGTCCGGCACGAACGCGGCGCGCGTCTTCACTTGGTCGCGCCAGTAGCCGGGGCTCAGGCCGGCGCCGCCGATGTGCAGTTCTCCAATCTCTTCCGGCGCCGCGGGCCGACCCTCGGCGTCGAGCACGACGAGCTCCTCGCCATCGCACGCTGCTCCGATCGGCACCGCGCTCAGCGGATCGGTCGGACAGGCCGGCAGCGTGTAGAAGCTGCTGGCGATGGTGGTTTCCGTCGGGGCGTAGAGGTTGGTGAAGGTGACGTGCGGCAGACGCTGCATCCAGTGCACGAGGGTCGGCGTCGGAAAAACCTCGCCGCACCACACCAGCCGTCGCAAATCCGGAAAGTCGTTCTGGCGGACGACGTCGAACTTGGCCATGTAGGCGAGGAGCGACGGAACGGAGAACCACTGCGTAAGACGCTGCGCGCGAATGAACTCCGCCACGCGGTTCGGCAGGATGTCAAGGCCGCGCGGCACCAGATGCAGTTCCGCGCCGGAGGCGAGCGTGCCGAAGATGTCGAACATCGACAGGTCGAAGTGGAGCGGTGAGTGGCCCGAATGCCGGTCGCTCGCCGTGATGGAGAAGTAGTCGATCGCCCAGGCGATGAAGCGGATCACGGCGGCGTGGGTGATCACCACGCCCTTGGGCGCGCCGGTCGACCCCGAGGTGAACAGGATGTGCGCGGGACCCTGGCTGGAGTTGGCGGACTGCAGAGGGGCGGTCGGATAGCCGCGCGCGTCCTCGGCCGTGAAATCGATCGTGAAGGCGTGGTCGTTCGTGACGCCGCCCTGCATCCAGCCCAACCTGATGGGCGCCTTGAGCGCGCCCATGCACGCGAGCTCGTTCAACCGTTCGGCCGCGGCGCCGCCGGCCAGCACGCACCGCGGCTCGCACGAATCCAGAATCTGCTTGAGGCGCCTGGCCGGGCTCCGCTTGTCGAGCGGGACGTAGAGGCAGTCCGCTTTGTAAATGCCGAGCAGCACGACGATCGCGACGGGGGACTTCGGCCCAAGCCAGCAGATCCGATCGCCGCGACGGCAGCCTGCGTTCCTGAGCAGCCGCGCGAGCTGCGTGGACTGCGCGTCCAGTTCGCCATACGTCAGCCGCGCGTCGTCAAGGACGACGGCGGTCGCGTCGGGCCGGTGGTCGGCCTGTCGCGTCACGAGATCTTGAAGGCGTTGGCTCGTCATCTGTCGAGGGCGGCGACGCGGCTGAACACGGCCGCCACGGCGCCCAGCTCGCTTGCGTCGGGCGTCGTATCCAGAATGAACGTGCGGAATCCGCTCCGCACGTACGTCGAGACCGCGGCGACCACTTCGTCGTGGCTCCCGACAAGATAAGGGCACATCGTCTTGTAGGAATTGAACGGCCCCAACCAGTACGGACTCTTCTCGTCGCCCGCTGTCGTGTCGCCGAGCGTCTTGTGCCAGGTCGAGTCGCTGACCTTGAGCGCGAGTTGTCGCGTCAGTTGTCCTCGTCTATCGTCTGGAAACCGCGCGTGCGCGACCTTCCACGCTTCGTCGTCATCGTCTCGAGCGATGATCCCGAGGCGCACGCCGCACGCGACCGATGTGTCGCCGACCGCGACTTCCTGCCCCGGCGCCTTGGGGTACTTGATGGCGGTGGCGCCGATCGCGTGCGCCGCCTTCATGCCCGCGTCGGACGACCCCGAGACGAAGATGCCGGGCAGCAGGTCGGCCCGGAGGGACGGCGCAAGCTTGAGCTTCTCGATCGTGTAAAACTCGCCGAGGTGGGTCACCGGCGCGGGACTGCCCAGGAGTCGCTTGACGATCAGCGTGTACTCGACGAGCCGCGTGTACCGCTGGTCGTGCGGCGTCGAATCGTTCAATGCCGCGAGGTCGTTCTTGAAGCCGCCGGCGACCATGTTGAGATACACGCGCCGGCCGTACAAATAGCCGAGCGTCGAGACGATCTTCGCCACCGCGTACGGGTGCATGTAAATCGGCTGGACTGCCACGAGCGGAGAAAGCGATCGCGTGTGCCGGATGATCGTGTGGGCCACGACCCAGGGGTCGACCAACGAGTTGTCGGCATAGACGAGAATCCCCGTACAACCCCACGCTTCACTCCAGCGCGCAATGTCGATGACGCGACGCAGGTACTCGTCCTGCGGCACGTCGCTCGACGCAGGACAAGTACTGAAGAGCTCGATTCCACTCAAGCCCGGTCGTCGTGCGATGCCGCCGCCGGCCCGTGGCGTCATGCCGGCACTTCCGCGTCGCAGGTGGCCTTCGCGGCCACGGCAAGTCCCGCCATGTAATAGAAGTAGACGTGGTAGGCAATCGGATGAAAGAAGGCCGCGACGCCGAACGCGAGAAGACTGATCCACACGCCCTCGGCGACCGCGAACAGAACCTCGCTGTTCGGTGTGGCGGCGGATCGTCTCTGCACAGAGGCGACGGCCTTCACGCACCGGCGAAACAGGAGGAGGAACGCCGCGAGGCCCGGCAGGCCGAGGTCGACCGCATACTCGAGATAGAGATCGTGCACTTGCCTCCATTTCTGGCCACGGAGCGCGTTCAATGCCAGCGTGTCATTGCCCAGCCCCGCGCCGATCAACGGATGGTCGAAAGCGTAGCCGACGGCGATCGCCTGATCGTTCCAACGCGCTTGCGCCGATCCCGTCGGGTCGTCGTCTTTGTCGGCAATCGTGCTCACGCGGTCGAGGTACTTCCCGGGCAGCACCGGCAGCGCCGCGAGGGCAAGCGCGAGCCCCACCCAGAGCCACCGCGATCCCGGACGCCGGCCGATTCGCCAGAGCGTCACCGCCCCGATGGTGGCCAGCGTCACGAAGCCCGACCGCGAAAACGTCGCCACAACCCCAGCAATCTGGCAGCCGATGATGGCGGCCAGCGCGAGGCGGTATGGCGCTCTGCGCTCGGTGAGCAACAGCGCGAAGGTCAGCGGCAGGATGAGATTCAGGACGAGCGCCAAATCGTTGGGATTCTTGACGAGCCCGGCATCGTAGCCGATGATGCGCTCCTCGATCGCGCGGTTCGGCGGGTAAAAGTCGCCAGACGCGAAATGCGCGACGCCGGTCAGCGCCAGCGGAATCGCGATGAGCGTCAGGGTCCACGCGACCTGGCGGAGCCTCGTCGTGCTTCGCACGATGCTGGCGAGCAGCCAGAACACGATGACCGATTTGAGATAGAGATCGAGAAGCATATTGACGCTGCCCCTCGGCCACATCGAAAACGGAATCGTGACGACGGCCCACACGATCAGCGCCATGCAGAGGCGCAGCTCCGGGCCGAACGTGAGCACCGGCGCGCCGTGTTTCAGCCGATCGAAGACGTAGGTCGAGGCCGCGAACAGCGCGGCGAGCAACGCAATCCTGAGCGGCGCCAGCGCGGGAATGAAGCTCTGTGGCGCGAGCAACATCACCGCCGTCAGCGCGATCAACGACCAGAAGGAAACGGCACTCGCCGAGTCCGTGGCCGCCGGCACGCCGCGAGGCGGAGCCGGCCGCGCGGGTCGCCACCAGTCCGCCGGCCAAGGTTGGCTGATGGTCGTCATGCGTGTGCGGACGCGATCGCTCGCGTTTCCCGTGGCGCCTCGTCCACCGCAATGGGCGCTTTGACGCCGCGCATCCTGATCGGGCCGTCGAAGATGTCGATCTCGCCGAAGCCGTTCGATCGAAACCAGCGACACACCTCGGGGTACTGCAACTTCCACTGGTAGGCTGGCGAGTACCAATCGAATGTGTCCAGCCAGCGCCACCGCCAGTGGGGATGCATGGAAATGGGCCACAGCAACTGAAGCACCTTCCCCACGCCGGGCAGGCGGCACGGGTAGTAATAAAGGATGGAGATCGCACTGAGCGCCAGGGTCAGCCGCAAGGGAAGGCGGGTCGTCACGAGCCGAATGAGATCCGAAGAGTGGCGGCCGATCCCATAGCGGTCGTACAAGTACACGGCCAGCCCTCCACCCGGCTTGACTGTGGCGGCGACCTGCGCGAACGCGCGGCCCGGATCGGGGGTGTGATGCAGCACGCCGATTGAATAGGCGAGATCGAAGGTGCTTTCGCGGAACGGCAGCGCGAAAATATCGGCCTGCACCAGGTGCACGTGATCGAGCCGGCCGAGATTGCGATACGCGGCGTCGACTGCCACGCTCAGGTCGACTCCCACGACCTCACCGCCGTACCTCGCGACGATTTCGGCAAACCGCCCGGACCCAACGCCGGCGTCGAGCACCAGGTGGCCGCGGTAGTCCGCGTCGGTCCAGCCGGTGCACGCGTGCAGCGTGCGCTTGGATTCTCCGGTCCCGCTGAACGAATCGAGCTGCAGCGCGCTGAACCAGTTCCATTCGCGGCCGAAGCTCGCGGCGTACCCGTCGGTCCGCACGAACCGCGGCACGCCGCCCACAATGGGGTACTCCTTCGGACAGTGCGTGCAGCGCAGCCGTCCCT
>JACPZV010000100.1 GCA_016195295.1 Acidobacteriota bacterium | reverse complement strand
TCGACGCGCTGCTCGATCCCGCCAGCCTCGCGTCGAGCGAACGTCACCGCATGGGCGTGACCGTGCGCGTGCCGGCGTTTCACGTCGCGGGCGCGGAGATTTGGGGCGCGACGGCGATGGTGCTTGCGGAATTCCTCGCGCTGCTCGGTTGGACGGACGCCTCCGGCTGATCACGCAATTTTGTCGGAACTGCACCGCCACGCTGGCGTTCCGCGGAAAGCGATTTCGGCGGCGTCATTTCATCGTCCGGATATTGCGCGCCGCGTACGTCCCTTGGCATAATGCACGGGACACGTCGCACAAAACTCAAAAGTGAAAACTGAAAAGCGAAAACTGGGGAGTCAGCAACGATACTTTTCTGTTTTCAGTTCTAAGTTTCGAGTTTCTTCCAAGGAGCAGCCTCATGGGTTCTGCGGTGCTCGGAAAGGCGATCAGCGCAATTCGCGACTGGTCGGTCTCGGAAGCGACGAGCGCACCCAGCGCGCGCGCGGCCGAAGCGTTCGGGAGTCTCGTGTTCAACGACGAAGTGCAGCAGGCCCGCCTCCCCCAGCACGTGTACGAGGCGCTCCGCCGAACGATCACGCACGGCGAGGCGCTCGATGTGTCGGCCGCGGACGCGATCGCGAAGGCGATGAAAGAGTGGGCGGTCGAGCACGGCGCCACGCACTACACGCACTGGTTCCAGCCCCTCACGGGGATCACCGCCGAGAAGCACGACTCGTTTCTCTCGCCGACCGGCAACGGAAAAGCGGTGGCCGAGTTTTCGGGCAAGGAACTGATCAAAGGCGAGCCGGACGCGTCGAGCTTCCCGTCGGGCGGCATGCGCTCGACGTTCGAAGCGCGCGGCTACACGGCGTGGGATCCGACCAGCCCGCCGTGGCTGCTCTACAGCGGCGGCGCGGTGACGCTCGTGATCCCGACCGCGTTCGTGAGCTGGACGGGCGAAGCGCTCGACAAGAAGACGCCGCTGCTCCGCTCGATGGAGGCGCTCTCGAAGCAGGCCGTTCGCGTGTTGAAGTTGTTCGGCTCCACGGCCGAACGCGTCGTGACGACGTGCGGGCCCGAGCAGGAGTATTTCCTGATCGATCGGTACTTCTATCTGTCGCGCCCTGACCTCATCAACGCGGGCCGGACGCTGTTCGGCGCGAAACCGCCCAAGGGTCAAGAGCTCGAGGATCAGTACTTCGGCGCCATTCCGGATCGCGTGATGGCGTTCATGTCCGAGGTCGAATCCGAGTTGTACAAAGTCGGCGTGCCCGTAAAAACGCGGCACAACGAAGTCGCGCCGAGTCAGTATGAAATCGCGCCGGTGTTCGAGAACGCCAACGTCGCCACCGATCACCAAATGATGACGATGGAGACGATGCGGCGCACGGCGCCGAAGTACGGCCTCGCCTGCCTGCTGCACGAGAAGCCGTTCGCCGGCGTCAACGGATCGGGCAAGCACCTGAACTGGTCGATCAGCGACAACGAGGGGCACAACCTGCTGTCGCCGGGCGCGAACACGCACGAGAACATGCAGTTTCTCGTGTTTTGTACGGCGGTCGTCCGCGCGGTCAACAAGTGGCAGGGGCTGCTGCGCGCCGCGATCGCCAGCGCGGGCAACGATCATCGGCTGGGCGCCAACGAGGCGCCGCCGGCGATCATCTCGATCTTCCTCGGCGACATGCTGACCGACATCTTCGAGCAGATCGAGAAAGGCGGCGCCCGGTCGACCAAGCACGGCGGCGAGCTGGACACCGGTGTGATGGTGCTGCCGAAGCTGCCGCGCGACGCGGGCGATCGCAACCGCACGAGCCCATTCGCGTTCACGGGCAACAAGTTCGAATTCCGGGCGGTGTCGTCGAACCAGAGCATCGCGTACCCGAACATCGCGCTGAACATGGCGGTGACGGAGTCGCTCGACTGCATCGCGGGCGATCTCGAGAAGGCCGTGAAACGCGGCAAGTCGCTCGACAAGGCCGTGGCCGAGCTCCTGCCGAAGCTGATCACGGAGAACAAGCGGATTATCTTCAACGGCAACAACTACTCGAAGGAGTGGGAGAAGAATGCGGGCAAACGCGGGCTCCTGAACTTGAAGAACACGGTCGATGCGCTCCCGCAGCTCGTGTCGAAAGAGGTCATCGGCCTGTTCGAGAAGTACAAAGTCCTCAACGCGCGCGAAGTGCATGCTCGCTACGAGATCATGGTCGAGACCTACAACAAGACGGTGAACGTCGAAGGCCAGCTGATGGTGCTGATGGCGAACCGGTACGTCCTGCCGGCGGCGTTCGAGTACCAGAAGCAGGTGGCGCAGAGCGTGGCGGCCGTGAAGAGCGCGGGCGGCCAGTCCGTCGAGGGCAAGAAGGCGCTCGACGCGCTCACCAAGTTGACCGATGAGTTCAAGCGCCGGACGGACAAACTACAGCACGCCCTCGAGCACGAAGGCGCGTCGTCCGAGAAACACGCCAAGCACTACCGCGACGTCGTCGTGCCGGCGATGGCTGCCGTGCGGGACGCGGGCGATGAGCTGGAGCTCATGATTCCCCACGAGACGTGGCCGCTGCCGACGTATCGGGAGATGCTGTTCATCAAGTAGGGGCGGGTGGGGCAGGTGGGGCAGGTGGGGCGGGTGGGGCGGGTGGGGCAGGTGGGGGGGGGGGGGGGGGGGGGGGGGGGGGGGGGGGGGGGGGGGGGGGGGGGGGGGGCAGGATTGAGTAGGCCGGGTCCTTTCGGACCCGGCATTTTTTAGTTGGCGAACAGATCGCCGGCCAAGTATTTCAAACCGGTATCGACAGCAACCGTCGCGACGGTTTTCCCCGGTCCCAACTCGCGCGCCAGCTGCAGCGCGGCGACGACGTTCAACGCGGAGGACGTGCCGGCGAGGATCCCTTCCTTCCGCGCCAGATCCCGCGCCATCGCGCGGGCGTCCTCCTCGCGGATCGCGCGCGCCTCATCGTACGTCCCGGGCGTCAGATGCGGCAATGACGGCCACGCCGCGATACCTTCGACGCGGTGCGCTCCGCCGTGCCCGGCGGTCATGAACGGAGACGACGCCGGCTCAAGCGCGACGATTCGCGCGGCGCATCCCGCGGCCTTGAGCGCTCTCGACACGCCGGCCAGCATTCCACCCGTTCCGACCCCGCCGCAGTACGCGTGCAGCACGCCGCCGGCCTGCTCGAGCAACTCGCGGCCGATGTTCATGTAGCCATTCTGCGCGTCGGTGTTGTGAAACTGATCGGTCCAGAACGTGTCCGGCTCCTGCCGCAGACGATCGACTTCGGCGCGCATCCGATCGAAGAGGGCCGGCGTGATCTTCCCGCTCTCGCTCGGCAGCACCCTGAGATCGGCGCCGAACGCCTGCATCGTCCTGAGTTTTTCCTGCGAGAACGCGTCGGACGAGACGACGACGAAGCGGTAGCCCTTCAGCGCGCACACCCTCGCCAGTGATGAGCCCGTGCTGCCGCCCGTGAACTCGACGACGCGCATGCCTGGTTTCAGCGCGCCGCGGGCTTCGGCGCCTTCGATCATCGCCAGCGCCATCCGATCCTTGTACGAACCCGTGGGATTGTAGGACTCGAGCTTCACGAGCACGTCGGCGCACCGTGAATCGACGAGATGACGAAGCCGCACGACCGGTGTGCGACCGATGGCTTCAAGAATCGACTGACTGACCGCGCGCATGAGACGCCTTCGACTTTCAAATATACCCGGAGGCGTAGTCGTCAGTCACCAGCCACCAGCCACCGATTGATACCGTCAGTCGGCCGGCGCCAGGACTTCGAGGTGATCCCGCCGCGCGCCTGTGACGGCCGCCAGCGGCACGCGCTGGTCGAGGGTGACGAATCGGCCGCCGTGCCTCACGGCGAGACCGAGCAGGTACACGTCTGCGACTTGCTGATGACCTCGAATCGCTTCGACGTTGAACCGATCGGGATCTCGAAGCGAGATGTCGTCCGGCCAGAACTGATGCGCGCTGTGCTCGCAGAAGGTCTTGAGGAGGTCTCTGACGTCGTGCAGAGGTAGATGCTCCTTGACGCGGGCGGGACTGCCGAGAATCCGGACCAGGCCGTTCTCCGTCATCGGGCAGCTGGCCCACCCGGATCCGCCGTGATCGGCGAACCAGTCATGGGCGACTTCATGATGGACGTGCCCTTCGTGAAACAGCGCCAGCAGCATGTTGACGTCCAGAAGCGCCACCGCCATCAGAGATCCTCGTCCATCCAGCGCCTGACGTCCGCCGTCGTGATCACCGGCGAGCCCGGGCGCCGGTGGATGATCGGGACACCGTTTCGGACCTTGTACTTGCGCGTGGGGCGCAGCGCCTTGCGCGCCAGCTCCGACAGCATCTGGCCCGCGGTCTTCTTGTGCATCTGTCCCAGCTCTTTCACGGCCTGGAGCACGTCGTCGTCGAGATCGAGCGTGGTGCGCATGGTAGAATCATCACGCATCACACATCAGATGTCAACGCCGGGCAGGCGAGGTTTGACCGGCGCGGTACTCTGGAGCGGGACACCACGCAGACATGGCCAAACGCAAATCGCGCGAGCAATCGCTCTTCGACAACATGGACGCCGACGGCCGTAGCGCCACTGACGGCGGCCGCGACGCGGCCATCCGCAGCGCGATGCTCGGCATCGGCGGCAACGGCGGCGGCAACGGCATCGCCGGACCCGATGCCGTCGCGCTCCACGAGGCGGCGCAGTCGCGCTATCTCAACTACGCGCTGTCGGTCATCACGGCGCGCGCGCTGCCCGACGTGCGCGACGGTTTGAAGCCGGTCCAGCGCCGGATCCTCTTCACGATGTGGCAGCAGAACCTGACCGCCGACGCCAAGCCCAGAAAGTGCGCGAAAGTCGTCGGCGACGTCATGGGCAGCTACCACCCGCACGGCGACGCCGCGCTCTACGAAACGCTCGTCCGCATGGCGCAGCCGTTCTCGCTGCGCTATCCGCTCGTCTATGGCTCCGGCAATTTCGGATCGCTCGACGGCGACAGCGCCGCGGCCATGCGCTACACCGAGTGCCGCCTCGCGCGCATCAGCGACGAGATGCTGAGCGAGATCGAGCAGACGACGGTCCACTTCCGACCGAACTACGACGGCACGAAGACCGAGCCCGTCGTTCTGCCGGCGCGCGTGCCGAATCTGCTCGTCAACGGCACCACCGGCATCGCCGTCGGCATGGCGACCAACATCCCGCCGCACAATCTGGGCGAAGTCTGCACCGCGCTCATCAAGCTCCTCGACAACGAGGACATGGGCAACGCGCAGCTCTGCCGGTTCATCAAAGGCCCCGACTTCCCCACCGGCGGACAGATTCTCAATTCGCAGGAAGAGCTGAAGCTCATCTACAGGACCGGCTCGGGCACGATCCGCCTGCGCGGCACGTGGGACATCGGGCCGGAGACGCGCTCGACCAAGACGATCTACGTCGAGAGCGTGCCCTACACCGTGAACAAGGCGCAACTCGTCGAGCAGATCGCCGAAGTCGTGATCAGCCGGAAGCTGCCGCAGCTGCTCGACGTCAAAGATCTGTCGACGGAGGACGTGCGCATCGCGATCGAGATGAAGAAAGACGCAGACGAGAAGATGATCATGGCGTACCTCTTCAAGCACACGCCGCTGCAGATCAACTTCGCCGTCAACCTGACGTGCCTCATCCCGACCGAGAACCCTGAAGTCGGCCGGCCGGAGCGGCTGGACCTGAAGCAGATCCTCTGGCACTTCCTGCACTTCCGGCTCGAAGTCGTCACCAAGCGCCTCGAGCACGAGCTGGCCGCGCTCAAGAAGCGCATCCACATCCTCGAGGGCTTCGAGACGGTCTTCGACGCGCTCGACGAAATCATCAAGATGATCCGCAAGTCCGAAGGCAAGGCGGACGCCGCCGAGAAGATCATGGCGCGGTTCACGCTCGACGCCGAGCAGACCGACGCGATCCTCGAGCTGAAGATCTACCGCCTGGCGCGCCTCGAGATCCTGATCATCCGGCAGGAGCTCGAAGAGAAGCGGAAGCGCGCCCGGCAGATCAACGTGATGCTGAAAGACGAGGACAGCCGCTGGAAGCTGGTGCGCACCGAGCTCGAGGAGATCAGCACGAAGTACGGCGACAAGCGCCGGACCACGATCGAGAGCGACAGCGGCGAGCCCGAGTACTCCGCGGACGACTTCATCGTCGAGGAGGACAACGTCGTCATCGTCTCGAGGGACGGGTGGGTGAAGCGCCAGAAGGAAGTGAAGGATCTCTCGACGACGAGGCTGCGCGAGGGCGATTCGGTGCTGGCGGCATTCGCGGGCAGCACGCGCGCGAGCGGGGTGTTCTTCTCGAACTTCGGCGTGGCCTACACGTGCCGCATCATCGACGTCCCCGCGTCGACGGGGTACGGCGAGCCGATTCAAAAGCAGTTCAAGCTGAGGGACGGCGAGCGGATCGTCGGCGCGATGAGTCTCGACCCGAGAGCCGCCGGCCACATCACGCCGAAGAAGGAAGGCGACCCGGCTCCGGTTCACGGCGTCGCGGCGTCGAGCGACGGATTTGCGCTACGCTTCGGCCTCGAAGGATTCGTCGAGCCGAGCACGCGCGCGGGCCGGCGGTTCGCGCGGCCGTCGAAGGACGCGGAGATCCTCGGCGTCGCGCGCTACACGGGCAGCGAAGTGCTGATCGCCGCGACCGCCGAGGGCCGCGGGATTCTCGCCAAAGCCGAAGAGGTCAACTATCTCTCGGGCCCCGGCAAGGGCGTGCTGCTGATCAAACTCGGAAAGGAAGATCGCGTGCTCGGCTTCATCGCCTCGACCGGCGATCGCGATTTGCTGACCGTCGAAACGACGCGCGGCGCCGAACAGACGATCAGCACGGCGAAGTACGAGGTGACCGGCCGCGGAGGCAAGGGCCGAGAGCTCCTTCAGCGCGGCCAGTTCACGAAGATCCTCTGGCCGATGCCGGAAGTACCCCAGCCGCTGAGCGCGCCCGAAGGCTGAGAGCTGAGGGCTGACGCGCGCCAGCAACGACGAATGAAGTACAATGAGCGGGCAGTCTGACGTACGCGACTGCTCAGCTCGACCGCTGCGCATTCTGGCTGGAGCCTCCAGCCGCTGTCGGTCGACGCCTCAACCCCGCAGGAACAACGAACGTTCCGTGCACTGTCACAAGGATTTGTGTTGGCTCATCCAGATCGTCTCAACATCGCCGTCTTCATCGACTTCGACAACATCGAAATCGGCGTCAAGAACACCCTCGGCCAGCAGTTCGACGTCGGCGTCATCCTCGACGCGATCAAGGAGCGCGGCGAGGTCGTCACCAAGATCGCGTACGCCGACTGGACGCGCGCCGGCGAGTACAGCCGCGCGCTCACCCAGCACGCCATCCGGCTCGTGCAGCGCAATTTGACGCCGGGCGGCGACAAGAACGGCGCCGACATCAACCTCGCGCTCGACGCGCTCGAGATGGCGTTCACGCACCCGCACATCAACGCCTACGTCATCGTCGGCGGCGACAGCGACTTCCTCTCGCTCGTCGAGAAGCTCAAGCAATACGACAAGAAAATCTTCGTCGTCGGCGGCCGGCAGTTCACGAGCATGATTCTGCAGCGCAACTGCCACGAGTTCATCGCGTACGAAAACCTGGCGGGCGTGCGGAAGAACGCGAGACAGAGCGGCCGGCCGATGCCGGCGGCGGCGACCGCGACGACGCCGATCGCGCAGGCGATTCCGATCGTCCGGCGCGCGCTGAAGATTCTCGCGGACCGCGAAGTCTCGCCGCAGACCGGACTGCTCAAGAGCACGCTGCTGCAGCTCGACTCGACCTTCTCGGAGCGCAACTACGGCGCTTCGTCGTTCCTGGATTTCGTCGAGAAGCTGGCGCAGGCCGGCCTCGTCAGCCTCAAGCACGCGGGCCGCAGCGTGATGGTCGAGCTCAACGACGGCTTCGTCGAGGACGGCCAAGCCGCTGAGACATCAGGTGTAGGCCGGGTCCTTTCGGACCCGGCGGCCCAGGCGGGTCCAAAGGACCCGCCCTACATCTCTTCAGGTGTAGGCCGGGTCCTTTCGGACCCGGCGGAATCGTCGGGCGAGGCGGGTCCAAAGGACCCGCCCTACATGTCCGCCGCGCCGCAGGCGACCGAACGCCAAGCCGACGGCGTCGCGCGCGCGAAAGAGATCCTGGCCGCGGCCACGCACGCGCGCTGGCCGATGTACTTGCGCAACGTGAAGCAGATCCTGCGACAGGCGCCGGGCGGATTCGACGAGCGCCGCTACGGATTTGGCGGACTCATGGATCTGCTGAAGGCGTGCGGGAAAGAGGGGCTCGTGCGGATCGAGCGCGACCGGCGGCCGCACGCGCATGGCCCGTCCGGAGGCGGACGCGACGCCGAAGAAGCCGGTGAAGAAACCCGGCATGCGCCGATCGCGTGGCAAGAAGGCGGCGCCGGCGGCGTCAGACCGGGTGATGGAGTGATGGGTGACGGGCGTCACTTCTTCTCGTTCTCGAGGTAGTCCACCCACTGCTTGACGAGCGGGACCCGCTGGCCTTTGGCGTGCGCGTACGCGTCGGCGTACTCGTGCGCGAGCTTCAAGTCTTCGGCGCGGCCGTGGACCAGCGCGCCGCTCGAGTGCAGTGTGTAGATCCACTGCACGCCGAGCAAGTACGCCTCGATGTCGTCGCGCCGCGCCGCCAGGTACCGCTCGAGCGTCCGCACCGCTTCGCGACCGCGGCCGAAAGCGCCGTACAGCATCGCCAGCGGCTTGGTGAACCGCACGTCCGACGGCCACTTGCCGATCGCTTCCTCGAGAATCGTCCGCGCCTGGCCGAGATCGCGGGTGCGCATCAGCGCGTCGCCGAGCCATTGATAAATCTGCGGAAACTCGGCACCGTCGATGAGCGCCGTCTGCCACGCGCTTGCCGCTTCGCTGTCGTGCCCCGCGGCCGCGAAGCTTGCCGCCAGGTAGACGAGCGGCGCCGTGCTGTCCGCATCGGGATCAATGGCCTTCTTGAAGCTGGCTTCGGCCTTCGTGAAATCGCCGCCCGCGAGCAGGGCGACGCCCTGGTCGAATGACGCTTTCACCGCCGGCGGCACGCGGTCGCGGAACGGCTCGAGCGTGCCACGCTGAACCGCGGTCTCGCGCTGAAAAGCCGGCGCCATCGCCGTCTGGTCCACCGGCAGGAAGAGCTCGGCGTCTGTCGAGGCGTTGCCGATCGCGCCGAGACCGTCGGCCGACGTCATCAGCACTTTCGGCGCCGCCACCTCGAAGCCGCGCTCGAGCGTTTTGACCGACCGTCCGCCTTCCGACAAAATCGCGCGCAGCACGTACTTGCCCGGCGGCAGCTGGCGGACCGGAATCGTCTTGGTGAAGATGACCCGCGTGTCGCCGGCCGGATGCGGCGGCACGTCCATGTTCAGCAGCGCCGACGCCTCCGAGCTCGCCGCGACCTCGTACTCCATCGTCAGGGAGTCGGCTTTCGATCCGTACGCCTCGACGTAGCCGTGAACGATCCCGAAGGTCACTTCGTAGCCGATCGTGGGCGCGAGCAGCTCGCCGGCGTCGAGCGGGCCGCCCACCATCAACTCGCTCATCGTGACGCCCGGCGCGCCGGGCAGCGCGGCGTGAATCGGATGCTCGACGGTGCCCACGCGATCGCCTTCCGCGACGGCGACCTTCAAGGTGTAGTCGCCCGGCGGCAGACTGGCGCCGGCGGAGTATTGGAGCGGCGACGGCACGCCGTTCATGACGGGAAACAGCCGCGCGTCTATGGCCTTGGTGTCGACCGCGCGTCCCGTGCGGTCGGTGATCACGTAGCCGACGCTGACGACCTTCGATGCCGCGTAGTCGGAGCCGATGTCGGCGTGAATCAGCAGCTGCACCCGGTCGCGCTCCGGCCCTTGCAACCCGTACGACACGACGCGCAGCGGCAGCGCCGAGGCCAGCAGCGGCGAGCCGAGCGCCGCCACCATCGCTTGACGCGGCGATCGCGCGGCACGCGCCGCCAGCTGGTCCGCCGGCTCGTTCAGAATCTGCCGCCGCGACCGTACGAGCGCGCCGCGCCGCGGGACGTCGACGCGAATCGGATGCGGTTTGCCGTCGCGATCGCGCGGATCGGATTCGACGCCGAGCAGGTAGTAGCCGGAGAGCTCGGACTCGATCCGCTCGAACAGCGTGGAGCCCGTCCCCGTCACCGTGAAGAGCGTCCCGCGCGCCGCGCCCGCCAGCATCTCCAGCCCTTCGGTCTGCGCCATGCGATCCCCGATCGGATTGAGCGGCATTCTCGAGGTCGTGATGTCGAACATGCTGCTGTCCAACTTGAGCACGTAGAGGCTCGTGCGCGAGGCGGCCGCCAGGCTGCCCAGCTCGCTGACGAGCGGCGCGTCGTCCAGGATGAAGCCTTCGGAAATCAGCACGAGCGTTTTGGGCGCGTCGATCGTCCGCAGCCCGATGAACAGATCGCGCAGCGCCTGTAGCGTCTGCGCGCTCTCGCGGCCGACGTTCTGCGCGATCTCGTGCGCTTCCATCTGCACCTGCGTGATGCACATATCGAGCGCGCCCGGTCCCGGCGGGAGGTTCTGGCATTCCCGCTGCAGCAGCGAGTCGAGCGCGAGGCGGTCGCCGCGTTCGACGGCCAGCGCTTCGGTCAGGGCGATGTTGTGCTCCGGGAGAATCGGCGACTGCTTCTGGCCCGTCGTCCGCGTGATGGCTTGTTTCACGCGCTCGCGATCCGCCGTGAACGTCGTCGCGGGCGCGCCGACGCCGATGCCGGCAACGGCCACGCGATCCGCGGGCAACAGGCGATCGATGAAGCTGCCCGCGGCTTTGGCAATGGCCATCGCGCCGCCGAACCGAATGTTCGGCTGATCGACCGCCAACACGATCAAGCGGCCGCCGGTCGAGGTGGCGTTGGTGCTGAATCCCTCGGGCGGCGCGGTCGGCGCGGTGGCACTCTCCGGCGTGACGAGCGACACCCATTCCGCCGACACGACCCGGCGCGGATTGCCTTCGATCCGGACCACGAAGTCAGCGGGCGTGAGGTCGGCGATGGGCTTGCCGCGGTCGTCGA
Organism: Acidobacteriota bacterium; assembly: GCA_016195295.1. Taxonomy (GTDB): domain Bacteria; phylum Acidobacteriota; class Vicinamibacteria; order Vicinamibacterales; family CAVVIG01; genus SRVP-36. The sequence continues at coordinate 11,610 of JACPZV010000100.1, read as the reverse complement.
CGACCGCCACGTCGAGCGACGTGACTTCAACGGAGGACTGGAATCGCGGCGGCTGCTGCGGATCCTGCGTGAGGGCTGACGAGGCTGACGTATAACCGCAGAGAACGCTGAGACCGCAGAGAAAGAAAAGTACCCACCTTCCTTTGCGTTCGTCTCCGCGCTCTCCGCGTCCTCCGCGGTTAAACGTCGATCTCATTTCGTCGCCGTCACGCGGTAGCCCTGGCGCGCGCGGATGTCGTGGTGGCCGTCGACGTCCACCGTGATGCGCCGCCACTGGTTGTCGCGCTGCATTTGGGTCGACGAGTAGCCGAGCAGATACTGATTCGAGAGCTCGTCTAGTAGATCACCGAACGCGTCGTGCAGCTCGTCGACGCTGTCGGTGAACAGCGCGCGCCCTCCGGTGGGATTCGCGAGCCGCTCCATGACTCTCTTCAGCGTCGCCATCGTCACGCCGCGGCCCTGCCCGATCATGTAGAGCGTGACGTCGCTCGCCTGCAGCCGCCGCTCGACGTCGGCGATCGTCGCGTGACTGCCCTGATCCTCGCCGTCGGTGAACACGACCAGCGCCTTGCGGCCCGTTTGGCGGCCCAGTATCTCGACACCGCGCAGAATCACGTCGTAGAGCGCCGTCGATCCCCACGGCGCCAGCCGATCGACGGCCTTCATGCGCTCCGCCGGATCGATCTGCTTGCGCGTCAACGTGAAGATGCTGTCGTTGAAGCCGAGCAGCGTCACCTGATCCTGCGCCGGGACGTCGCCGAGGAATTCCTTCACCGCCTTCTTCAGCTTCGTCATCGCCGGCGCCATGCTGCCGGAAATGTCGATGGCGACGATGAGCTCGAGCGGCACGTCTTCAGAGGCGAAGTGCGTGATGGTCTGCGGGCGGCCGTCCTCGGCGACGTGGAACGCGGACTGCGGAATGCCGCGCACGAACTTGCCGCGGCCATCGCTCACGGTGACCGTGACCTGGACCACGTCCACGTAGACGCGCTCGGTGTAACCGATCGCCTTGGTCCGAACCGTCTGCACCAGGCGTCCGCCGGCGTCGAGCGTCGCGACGGCGCGCACCTGATGTTCGCCGACCGCGGCGCCGGCGTCCCAGTCGCAGTCAAACGGCGCCCGCGTGAGCGCGCACACCTGGCGGCCGTCGACGAAGAACGTGACGGCCTGCGCCGCGTCCGGCGGATCGACCCGCGCGCGCAGCAGTGTAGGGCCGCTCACGTACGCGTCCGCCTCGGGCGAGAGAATTCTGAGCTGCGGAGCGTTGTCCTGTGCCGGGGCGGGCGCCTGCGCGGACAGCGCTGGACCGACCACGCAGAGCGCAACAAGAAACCCACGAGCCTTCATCGTCAGTGCCAATCGGGAGCTTCGACGTCGGGCATCAGCGGACCACCGGCCGTGGCGGCCGCCACGTAATCTTCGACGCGTTCGCGCGACAACGTCCACGCGGTCCGCGCCATCGTCATCCAGTCGGCGTCGTCGGACGGCTTCACCTCGTCGACGAAGTCCTGCATGGCGCCCGCGAGGACGCTTTTGGCGAGGGCGGCGGGCAGGCGCATGTCTTTCAGCATCACGGCCACCTGCAGATTCAGGTCGGCGATCGCCGACGCGGTCAACCCGAGCTGCGGGCGCCCCAACAGGGTCGGCCACTGCCCCGGCGGCGTCAAGCGCGAACATACGCAGCTGCCGGCGGTCACCGTCGCCATCCCCCACGCGTCGAAGTCCGCGGGACGGCCGCCGCCGAGCGTCAGCAGCTCGGTCAACGTGAACATCGACATCGCGCGATCCGGCTCGTGCGCCAGCGTCCAGCGCAGGGCCCGGCGCCGCGCGCGCTCCATGCCGACCTCGTCTACGAGCTCGTCGACGCCGGGCGCGGCGAGCGCGACCACGCGGCGCCGTCCGCGCGCGATCGCGTCGGCGATGGCGTCGCGATCGGCGTCGCGCAGGGCGAAGGGATCCATGAGCGACACGCTCGACGCGAAGACGTCGCGCTCGTTGGACGTGAGCCGCGGCGCCTCGAGCACGCGCTCGTAATTGAGGCGGCGCAGCGCGAGCGGAGCGAGCGCCACGTCGAGGCCCAGCAGCGATCCGCCGACGTGCCACGGCACGTTGGGCGACACGTCCTGATGCGGCACCGACCACATCAGCCGCTGGCGGTGATCCACGTCCTTGACGCCGAAGCCGAAATCGTGGCGATGCGAGACGTCACCCGCCAGAAGAATCGTCCCGTCGGGGTCGCCGACGTAGGCCGCGTAGGCCAGCGACAGCAGCGTCTGCGCCAGCAAGTCGTTGGACAAGTCGAGCAGCGGTTCGCCCACGCGCGACGCGCGCTTGAGATCCTTGCTGGCGACGGCCTTCATCAGGTCGTCGATCGATTTCTGCAGGGCGTCGCGCACAGCGGGCGGCGGCGCCACGCCGGCCGGCGCGTCCTCTTCGTCCTCCTGGCGCGAACGCTGCGACACGCCCGCGACGCGCCGCCGCAAACGGACCGTGGTGCTCTGCGCCTCGTCGAGCGACAGCGTCCCGCTCGCCAGCGCCACGCTCGCGGAGGCGACGTCCAGCGCGACGTCGAGCGGCGGCGTCTGCTGCTTCTCGCGCACGCGCTGCAGCCGCTGGCGCTCGGCCGCGCCGAGGTCGAGCCGGTACGGCTGCCCTTCCCACGTGACGCGCGCGGCGTTCGGCCCTTCGCCGGACGGCGGCCCCGACATCGCCGCGAGGACCGTCGACTCCAGATCATCGCCGATCGGCAGGGCGCCGATCACCTCGTCGCGCAGCCAGGCCGCCAGCGCGCCCGCGGCATAGTGGCCGTCGTCGCCGATCGGCAACGCGACCAAATGCTCGATGAGCGTTTGCGCCCGCGGCGCGGTCAGCGTGCGTACGCGCGCCATGCGCGCGACCAGCGCGAGCGAGCCTTGCAGTTGCGCCTGCGCCAAGAATCCGCGGCGGCCCTCGAGCGCGGACAGGCGGGCCGCGTGACGGGCGGCCGCGGCGTACACCGCGGGCGACGTGATGCCGATGCGCTCGAGCGTGAACAAGAGCATGCGATACCGCGGCAGCGCGCGCAGCGCGACGAAGACGTCCGCGCTCCCGCTCTTCCACGCGTCGGCGAACACGCGCTGGCCGAACGCGATTTGATCGAGACGCTCGCCGCGCTGCCGCACGTCGACCGATCCCACCGTCTCGGTCAGCCACGCCGCGTCGACGGGATCGTCGTCGACGCCGCGGATCTGTTTGGCCGCGCCCTCCGAGAGATCGGCGCCGCCAAACACGCGCGACCACAACGCTCGGCTCCCCGGCGCCGCCGGCACGCCCGTGTCATCCACCTGCAGCCGCGTGAGCACCATCGAGAGGTCGTAGGCCGCGCGTCCGAACGGCTGCGTGCGCACGTGCCAGTCGTGGAACGCATCGATGCCGAAGGTGGCGAGCGCTTTGAATCGGTCGGCGCGCGCCTGCGGATTCGTCATCCACGACCCGAGCGCGAAGGCGCGGTGCGGGGCATCGAGCTGACCGATCGTGTCGTAGAGGTAGGCGAGCCGGCCCTCGTCCAGCTCGAAGAGTTGCGCCACGAAACGATCTACGCGCGTCACTTTCTCCTGCGTGACGGCTTCCCACAGCCCAACGGCCTCGTCTCTGCCGGGCGGCACGACGCGGTTCGCGCGGATGCGCAGGCCGCTCGAGAACGCGGCGAAGGCCGGCGCGGCGCGCTCGGCGAGCCGCGAAAGGATCGACGAATGGTCGGCCAAGTACGCCAGCGTGTCGTCGTCGAGCGAGATCAGGCCGTGACAGATGAGCGTCGCCGTCCGATCGGCCACGATCGACGTGATGAGCTCTTCGCGCGGGACGCGGCGGTGGAAGATCGCGTCGCTCCAGACGTCCGCCGTCAGCGGCACGGGCACGAGCTCGGCCTTCCGCGGGTCCAGCACGGCGACGTTCGGCATGCCGCGCGCCGTTCTCACGCGTAGCGACTGCAGGAACGCTTCGGCGCCAAGCTTGCGCCCTTCCGGGTTGTCGTAGATCAGGCGCGAGAGTTCGAAGAGGAAGCGGGCGCGATCGGGAACCGGATCGATGCCGAGCGCACGCGCGAACTCGGCGGTGCCGCCGGGCACCGGGACATCTTCAGAAACCGCCACCGCGGCGGTCAGCCGGACCGGGAATGCCGCTACAATCGTCGTGCACAGCAGCCACGGCAGCGATCGCTTCAAAGGCGCACATTATATACATGGCCTCCTCGAACTACACCGCGAAAGACATCACGGTTTTGGAAGGGCTCGAGCCGGTTCGCAAGCGGCCCGGCATGTACATCGGCGGCGTCGGCTCCACCGGACTCCATCACCTCGTCTGGGAAACGCTCGACAACTCGGTCGACGAGGCGATGAACGGCCATGCGTCAAACATTTGGGTGACCCTTCACGCCGACGGATCGTCCATCACGATCGAAGACGACGGGCGTGGCATCCCGATCGACAAGCATCCGACGACGAAGAAAAGCGCGTTGGAAGTGATCTTCACCGTCCTCCACGCCGGCGGCAAATTCGAGCACGGCAGCTACAAAACGGCGGGCGGACTCCACGGCGTCGGCGCGAGCGTCGTCAACGCGCTGTCGAAGGAGCTCGTCGCCACGGTGAAGCGCGACGGCTCGCAGTGGGAGATGCGCTTCAAGCAGGGCAAGCTCGTCAGCGGACTCAAGAAAGTCGGACCGGCGCGCGGCACCGGGACCATTGTTTACTTCAGACCGGACGCCGCGATCTTTCCGAAGATCGAATTCGATCCGGCGATCATCAAGGACCGCCTCGAGGTCTCGAGCTATCTGCACAAGGGGCTGAAGGTCGTCTTCGAGGACGAAACGGCGCCTGGAAAAGATGGCAAATGTACCTTCGAGCACACCGAAGGCATCGTCGACTACCTGAAGAAGATCGTCACCGAGCGCGGCGCGAAGGCGGTGCACGACGCGCCGTTCACGCTGGCAAAAGACGAGGGACTGCGGCTCGACCTCGTCCTGCAGTGGACTGAAGCGACCGACGAGCATCTGCGATCGTACGTCAACGGTATCCCCACGGGATCGGGCGGCACGCACGAAAACGGATTGCGCGCGGGCCTCGGCAAGGCGGTGCGGAATTTCATCGAGACGCACAACCTCTCGCCGAAGGGCGTGACGCTGACCGCCGAGGACATCCGCGAAGGGCTGACCGGTGTGCTCAGCGTGTTCGTGCAGGAGCCGCAGTTTCAGGGACAGACGAAAGATCGCTTGAACAACCCCGAGCTGGTGTCCGCGGTCGACGGCGTGGTCCGCCCGGCGCTCGAGCACTGGCTGAACCACAACATCAGCGTCGCCGAAGCGATCGTCGCGCGCATCATCCTCGCCGCGCGCGCGCGCGAGGCCAGCCGCGCCGCGCAGGCCGAAGTGTCGCGCAAGAGCGCAACCTCGTCTCGCCTCAACCTGCCCGGCAAGCTCAGCGACTGCACGAATCCCACGAGCGAAGGGAGCGAGCTGTTCATCGTCGAGGGCGATTCGGCCGGCGGGTCGGCGAAGCAGGGCCGCGATCGCGCGCGCCAGGCGATTCTGCCGTTGCGCGGCAAGGTGCTGAATACGGAGAGCGTGTCGCTCGCCAAGGTGCTCGAGAACAAGGAGCTCTCGGACCTGGTGACGGCGCTCGGCTGCGGGCTCGGGAAGAATTTCGAGCTCGACAAACTCCGCTACGGCAAGATCATCATCCTCGCCGACGCCGACTCAGACGGCAACCACATCGCGACGCTGCTGCTCACGTTCATGTACCGGCATCTGCCGCAGCTGATGACGAACGGCAAGGTGTTTCTCGCGCAGCCGCCGCTCTATCGCATCGACATCGGCAAAGAGACATTTTGGGCGCTGGACGAGGCGCAGAAGGATGCCATCCTGAAGCAGCAGGCCCCGGGGAAAATGTCTGGCAACGGTCGCGCGACGCCCGAGATCACGCGGTTCAAGGGTCTGGGCGAGATGATGCCCAAAGTGCTGTGGGAGACGACGCTCAATCCGCGCACGCGGCGGCTGCTGCGCGTCGAGATCACCGATCAGATCACGACCGATCGCGTGATCAACGAGCTGATGGGCAAGGACGCGTCGGCGCGCTTCCGATTCATCATGGAACGCGCGGAAGAGGCTGAAGAGCTTGATGTCTAGCGTTGAAAACTGAAAAGAGAAAAGTGAAAACTGAAAAGTGAAGACTGCAAAGTCACGTCTCCATCTCGTTTTACTTTTAACTTTTCTCTTTTCACTTTTCAGTTTGGTCACCGCCGCTCAACCGCAAGCGCCGGGCGGCGGCCTGCTTCCGAGGACGGCCGCCGGAGGTGTTCCTAGCCCTCCGACAGTGCCCATTAGCCCCCGCCGCGCGGCCGCGTTCGGCGCCGCGATCGTCTGCGGCCTGCTCCTTCTTCAGTACGCGCACCGCCGTAAGCCGTTCATCCTGCTGTGGGCGGCGGGATGGCTGTTGATCGCGCCGGCGATGCTGCTCATCGCGCGAGGGTACGAGAACGTCACGATCGCGCGCGTCGCGGTGGGCCTCTCGCAGTTTCTCGGGATCTGTACGGCGACGCTGTTTTTCTGGAGCGCGGATCTCTACCGCCAGACGCGATATGTGCGTCCCGCGCGGTTGAAGCCGCTGATCGGCGTCGCCGTCTGGTTCCTGCTGACGCCGCCGTTGTTCGGGACGCTCACCGTCCTCTCACCAGGCGACGTCCTGTCGGCGCTCCTGATGGCCGGGGCGGGCGCCATGTATGCCGCGGTGCTGATCGAGCGCCGGATGATCGGCGCCGGCCTGGTCGCATGCGTGCTTTTCGGTTTGGCCGTTTCGCATCTCACCACGGCGTTCGTCGTCCCGCGGATGCTGACGTCGAGCCAGTTCGCGTTCGACATCCTCCTCGTCAACAGCGTGCTCTACGCGTTCGGGGCGCTCGGCATCCACCAGCTCGTGTTCGAGGACATGACGTACGAGCTGCGCGTGACGAATCGCCGCCTCGAAACGGCGCAGACAGAATTGCTGCAGGCGGCGATCACCGATCCGCTGACCGGGTGTCACAACCGGCGGTTCCTCGAACAGGTGATGGAGCGCGAGCTGCAGCGGCACACGCGCTTCGATCTGCCGCTCTCGCTGCTCTTCATCGACGTCGATCGCTTCAAGCAGATCAACGACCGGCTGGGCCACGACGCCGGCGACCGCGTACTGCAGTACGTCGCGCGGTTCCTCAAGCGCCACATCCGAGAAGCGGACTACGTGTTCCGCTGGGGCGGCGACGAGTTTCTCGTGCTGATCACGTGCGAGGCCATCGAGGCGAAACGCAAAGCGCGCGCGCTCAAAGCCGCGTTCGACGCCGCGCCCGGAGCGATCGAGCTGCCGCCCGGCATCGGCCTCAGCGTCGGCTGGACCGAGGTGCCGGCAGGCACGACCGACCTCATCCCGCTCGTGGGCGAAGCTGACGAAAGAATGTATGAGGACAAGAAGAAGGTGACGTAAGAAGCGGTAAGAATTGCGTCGAGAAACTGATAGGATCCCCGCGCGTTCTGATGAGGTCATCGTCACGCCTCGCGGCGATTGGGGTATGGTTGGCGGCCGGCGTCGGCTACGCGCTGCTGGCCGGTCTCGTCACCTGGCCGCTCGCGCTCCATCTGCGCACGCGCCTGCTCGGCGATCCCGGAGGTGATACCGGCGTCTACGTCTGGAACCTCTGGATCTTCAGGCACGAGCTGCTCCGACACGCCCACGCGCCGTTCTCGACGGGCCATGTGTTCGCGTACACCGGCGGCGCCGATTTCGCGCTGCACAACTACGCGCCGATCGCCGGTCTGCTCGGCGCGCCGCTGATCGGCGCACTCGGGGTCGTCGGCGCGTTCAACGCGGTGATGCTGGCGTGCATGGCGCTGACAGGACTCGGCACGTTCGGGTTGGCCCGGCGGCTCGGACTCGGCGCGGCCGCCGCCTGGTGCGCGGGCGCGTTGTTCGTGGCGTCGCCCGTTCTCACCGCGAGGGAAACCGCGCATTTTAGTCTTGTGATTGCGGCGGCGCTTCCGCTGTTCTTGTGGGTGCTGTTGCGGGCGCTCGACACGAAGCGACTCGGCGATGCCGCGCTGGTCGGGAGCGTGGTCGCCGCGGCGTCGTACTCGGACGCGTACTACGGCATTTACTGTGCGCTCATGGGCGCGTTCATCGTGACGTGGCGTCTGGTGCGCGTGGAGTCGCGCGCACCGACGACGTCCTCGCCATGGCGCGCCAGGGCGCTCGACATCACCGGCGCGATCATCATCGGCGCCGCGCTCCTGTGGCGCGTGCTGGCCGGCCCCACCGCCGAAGCCGTCGCTGGTCCCGTGAGAATCGGCATGCACACGCTCTACACGCCGGCGCTGCTTCTCGTGCTGATCGCCGCGATTCGGCTGTGGCTGACGTACCGTCCTGTCGTGACGCTGAACGTGCCCAGAGAACACGTGCGATCGCTGTTGCCGCTGGGCCTGACTGCCGTCGGGGTCTGTCTCGTCCTGATGCTGCCCGAGCTGGCCGGCATCGCGTTCCGGTTCGCGCGGCATCGGCTGTCTGCCACGGAGATCTACTGGCGAAGCAGCCCGCGCGGCCTCGATGCGCTCGCGTATTTCGTCCCGAACCCCAATCATCCGTGGTTCGGCGACCAGACGCGCGAGTGGCTGATGCCGCCGGATCGTCCGGACGCGTTCCCCGAGTTCGTCGGCTCCTTCTCGATCGTGGCGCTCGGAGTGATCGCGGCGGCTGTGTCGCTGCGTCTCCTGCCACGCGTCTGGGTGGCGTTCACGGCGTTCTTCGTCGCGCTGTCGCTCGGTCCGTTTGTCCACATCGCCGGCATCAATACGTTTGCGATCGGACCGTGGGCGCTGCTGCGCTACGTGCCGGTGATCGGGATGGCGCGGTCGCCGTCCAGATTCGCGATCGTCGCCGCTCTTGGTCTGTCGCTGCTCTTCGCGTTTGCCATCGAGGCGCTGTCTCGCCACTTCGCCACGACCCGGCGCGCCATAGTGAGCGCGGTCGCGATCGCCCTGGCCGTCGAGCTCCTGCCGGCGCCGCGCCATCTGTACTCGGCAGCGGTGCCGGAGGTGTATCGGCTGGCCGCCGTGCCGCGGGACGCGCCTGGTCGGCTGCTCGATCTTCCCACCGGCATCCGCGACGGTACGTCGTCGCTCGGAAACTTCAGCGCCGCCACGCTGTACTACCAGACGAAGCATCGACGCGCGCTGCTCGGCGGCTACCTGTCCCGAGTCTCCCGCTGGCGGAAACGCGAGACGCTGCGCAGTCCGGTGCTGCGGACGTTCATCATGCTCAGCGAGGGCGGGACGCCGTCCGGCGCGCTGGCGGACGAAGCGCGGCGCGGCCGCGACGCGTTTCTTCGCCGCTCGTGCGTGAAGTTCGTGGTCGTGAACAAGACGAAGGCGTCGGCGCTGCTGCGACGTTTCGCGGTGCAGACGCTGAAGCTCTCGCTCGTCCATGAGGACACCGCCTACGCGTTGTACACGCCGCTCGAACCGCCCGTGTGCGAGCCGACGTCGCCCGACGCACCCAGTAGACGACCGCGATGAAGCGGGTCTTCGGCGGCCTCGCGATGTGTCTGCTCGCGGCCGGATGCACCAGCCAGCCGACATCCGTCACCGCGCCATCAGCCAACGTCTCCGTTCCGAGCAGAACCCCCGCGGTGGGATTGGCGTTCGCCATCGGCATTCCGCTCGGGATGCCGGCGGCGCTGGGCGCGTGCCTCCAGTCGCCGTCCAACCCGGATTGTTTGTCCGCCGGTCTGCTCTCACGGCGCGCGGGGGCCGACGTTGCCGCCGCGGCCGGTCCGTTGAATCTGACCGCCACGGTCAGCGGCAGCACGGTGACGCTCGCGTGGAGCGCTCCCGCGGGTGGCGACGTTTCCTCCTACATCCTGGAAGCCGGCTCCGCCGCGGGCCTTGCGAATCTGGCGAATTTCGCCACCAACAGCACCGCGACTTCCTACGTGGCGACGCGTGTTCCGCCCGGCACCTACTTCGTTCGCGTGCGAGCCGTCACGGCAAGCGGGCTCAGCGATCCCTCCAACGAAGTGACGGTCAGCGTGGCGTGTCAAGCGCCTGGGGCACCGGGGAGTCTGACCATCACCACGAACAGCGGCGGCACTGTCGCGTTTTCGTGGACGGCGGCATCCGGCGGACCGACATCTTATGCGCTCCAGGCGGGATCCGCGTCCGGTCAATCCAATTTGGCCAATAGCGATCTCGGTACTACAGCGTTGTCGTACACCGCGACGAAGGTCCCGGCTGGTACTTACTACGTGCGCGTCCTGGCGAAAAACGCGTGCGGCCTCGGCGCGGCGTCAAACGAAGTCGCGCTGGTCGTCTCCCAGACTTCGACCGTGCCGGGACCGCCGCGAAACTTCCAGATGGTCATTTCAAAACTCTCCGGCGGCCTGGATTTCGTGGTCTCCTGGGATCCGCCGGCCAGTGGTGCACCAACGACGTACTACGTGTCGGAAATCTCAACAGGACCGGACTTCGTGCCCGCGAAGACTGAATACGAGCACAGCTCGGGCGACCTCAGGACCTACTTTCATGACACGTGTTCGTTCAGCAAGCCCGGCGATTGTCCGCCGCCGCTTCAGGACCTGGGTTACTGGAGAATGCGCGCGGGCACCGGTCCCATTCCGGCCAGCTCACTGAACTATGTGCCCGACCCGGTGTTTGTAGGTACGCCTTCCAACGTCGTTCACGCGGTAGTACCTTCGTGGCCGCTGGCGAGTACTCCGCTGAAGGGAGTCCTGGGTGGGCCACGGTTCTGGTTCTTTCCGCGCTGACCGGCCACGCAAGCTGTCGCCCGGCACCAGCCGCCAGCCACCAGTCCCCGTGCGGCGCGCGACGAATCTCTTCTGCTAAAGTACTTCCGCATGCGCGAACCGTGCACCACGCAGACGACGTACGCGATCCCGCTCCACCGGCCGCCGTTCGAGGACGCCGACGCGAGCGCGCTCGTCTCGGCCCTCAATCGCGGGCTGCTGACCGGCGACGGTGCGGCGAACCAGGGGCTCGCGCAGGCCGCGCAGCGGACGCTCGGCTGCCAGCGCGCGTTCCCGACGCCCTCGGGCACGCACGCGCTCGAGCTCATGATGCGCGCGCTGCCGCTCGAGCCGGGCGACGAAGTCATTTGTCCCTCGTTCACCTTCGTCTCCGTCGCCAACGCGATCATGCTTGCCGGCGGCACGCCCGTCTTCGCGGACGTCGAGCCGGCGACGCTCAACATCGATCCGGCGCACGTTCAGACCCGACTCTCTCCACGAACGCGCGCCATCGTCACGGCGCACTACGGCGGCATCGCGTTCGGGCTCGACACGCTCGACGCGCTCGCCTCGTCTCGCGGGGTCGCGCTGCTCGAAGATGCCGAGCACGCGCTCGGCGGGAAGTACCGCGCGCGGCCGCGCGGAACGTGGGGACGCGCGGCCGCATTTTCGTTTCACGGCACCAAGAATCTCGTGGCCGGCGAAGGCGGCCTGTTCGTGACGACCGACGCCGGGCTGGCGTCGCGCGCGGAAATCATTCGCGAGAAGGGCACGGACCGCTCGCGCTTTCTCCGCGGCGACGTGGACCGCTACACC
>JACPZV010000367.1 GCA_016195295.1 Acidobacteriota bacterium | reverse complement strand
GGCGGGGCTCGATAGACGGTGACGTAGCGCGAGGCTTTCAGCCGAGCGTGACGCGCAACGTGCGTTAACGCACGATCACGACGACTTCAGGCGACGGCGGACCGAGGCCACAGCGATTTCGGCCGCGCACTCGAACGTAGTACGTGCCGACCGGGACGCGCCGCGCGATCATGACAGGCCGCTGCACGTCGCGCACCTCACGTGTCGGCTGATCGCGCGCGCCGGACGTGGTCCCAACTTCGACGAGGTACACCGCGACAGGTCCCGCGGCGGCCGGCCACCCGAGGGTGACGTCGCCGTCGCGATTCAGCACAATCGTCGGCGCCGCAGGCGCAGCGGGCGGTTCGGTGCAGGCGATCGCGTCGAGATCCACGGGCGGCAGGGGCGCCGGCACGAACGTGAGGCCGGCAAGAAACTGCGGTCTCCTCCAATCCCAGACGCGCAGCGGCTCGACGTCGATATTCTCCGAATACAAGTTCCACCGTATGGTGTCCTTGTTCAAGGCGCCTTGAGCGTGCATTCCCACACTGACGAGTGCGAAGCCAGCGAACAGCGCGGCGGCCACCGCTCGTGTTGCGCCGCGCGCCGATTCGATCCAGGCGATCGCCGGCACGAGAAAATAAACAAGGTAAGGTACGACATCGCTAAAGAATCTCGGACCATACGAGGAGCCTCCCCACCAGTTCTGGTTCATCGTCGCAATTACGATCCAATGGACGGCCAGGCACCCAGCCAATGACAGATCCAATGCCGTGACGCGCCGCGTGCGAAGTTTGACGGCGAGGGCTGCCAGCGAGAATGCGAACACCGGTGAATAGACGAACAGTCCGCGATTTGGACTGATGAGGTCGCCGACAAGAGCCTCTCCCACGAAGCGGTTGCCGGCGCCGGAGAAGGCCTGGTAGTAGTAGGGGGACAGCCAGGTGCCGTACGTATGCAGGTTTGAGATCAGAAACGGCGCTATCACCGCACCGACACCGAACAGAAACTGCGGAAACCGGGACCTCCGGCACGTCAAGATCCACAGGGCGCAGGCAGCAAGCGGAATCGCGTTCGTTGGGCGGACGACGTACGCGAAGGCGAGCGCCATGCCGATCCAGACGCTGCGTCTCTCGCGTCGCTGCATCAGCAACGCGAGGCTCAGGAGCAACATTGATGGTCCGTGTTGCCAGAGCGCACGGCTCGCGGTGGACCAGGCCGAGGTCCCGAACGCAAAGGCGAACGCGAGCACGAGCGCGCCGAAGGGTGCGACGTCGGTGACGGCGACGTAATAGACCACAACCGCGGTCGCTGCCACGATTGCAGACGCGATGATGTGTTCGGTCCAGGAGTGCAGGGCGATGATGGGCTCGCCGGTGACTGTTGGACACCCGCGCTGATTCTGGCCGCGCTCGAGCGCGGCCCAGAGCCCCGGCGCGAACCTGACACACGCCGCGGCGAGCGGCCGCAACACCATCACACCCGGTATCGCCAGGATCGACGCGCCCAGCGGATCGTGTAGTGGTGACCTCGGGCCTGAAGAGTGCTGTGGAACCGGTTGGCTTCGAGCATCGCCGGATACTCGTCGAGATTCGCGTCGCCGTGATCGACAAGACTCACGGCCGTCGGAATGCTCCAGTAGGAGTCACTGCACCCCATGTTGCCCGGCAGGTCCACCAACAACACGACGACGGCGAGGAGTGCCGGGGCGGCGATCGCGCTCATGAGCCTCCTGGCGTCGCTCGGTAGCCGGCTCGCGCCCGCACGGTCAGCGGTCTGGACTCTCCACGGTCACGTGTCGATCTGCGACGTGTGTAAGAAACGTGACAATTCCCCTGGCGTCGTGGGCGACCTACTGCGGCGCCGGCCGGAGGGCTTTCAAGAGATCGACGTCGCCGCGCAGAATGATTCGCGTCCCCGACGGGATGGTGTTCGTGCCGCGAGCGGCCCATTCGTGTTCCACGCCGAACGCAATCGCCAGGGGTTTCGCCGAGGAATTCGTCTTGACCAGCATCGGTGCGGTGAAAATCCGAAAGACGAGTCGTTCGGCCGGTGAATCGAATTTCACGAGCGCTCTGTCCGCCTGGAAGCGCGTGTCGTGCTTGTAGCCGATCACGGCAGAAAACACGGGGTTGATGAAGTTTTTTTCCGCGTGCACGACGTGGAGCGATCGCCCGTAGACGTTCAGTCCTGTCGTGAACTCCCAAAAACTCTGCGCATCGCCCGCACCATTGTCGACGGGGACGAGGACCGTGCGTGTCGTCCCGCCTGAACCGTTTGTCTGATCGATTACGGATGTGTCCGTCGTCAGGATGAACTGGCCGTACGTCGCTGCGAACGGAATCTCAGCTTCGGCCGCGTACCACTTGACGTTGCCCTTCGCGGTCGTTGACCAGGCGAACGCGTCCTGGTACTTCGCGGCGGTGGATTGCGTGCTGCTTCCTTGCTGCTGAACGAGGGTCAACGCCGGAATGAACCCGAACCGACCGGCGAGACTCGCGTCGATCTGGGATCGATCCTCGTCGCCAAAGTGCCGGGATTCCCAGGCCACATACGCCGACACCGTCGCGTTCTTGCTATCTGACGAGCTGATGAAAGCCGACGAGCCGTTCTGAGCCGTCAAGAAGGTCGCGCCCGTCACCAGCTCGGCCGAGAACGGCGCGTACAGCCCGTGAGATCCGAGCTTCTTGTAGATGGCGTCCTGCAATTGATCGAGAGAGGCTGTCATCTTACCGGCGTCGACAGTATCCACTTTGGCCCCTCCGAACTGCTTAGCCCACCGCTTGAGACGCTTGTACGTCAGGTAGAAGTCCACTAGTTGTTTGTGCGCTTCGACTTCTGTGTATGAGGAGGCGGCCTGGGTCAACGCCGCGTTGATCGTGGCAGCCAGCTTCTTCTCAGTGGTAGGCGACTCGGCGATTTGCTTCACAGCGTCGGTCAAACCCAAGGCCGCTTTCGTAATGGCTGGTTCAAGCGCACTGGCCAGCGCCTGGTCGTTGGCGGCGAGGGCCGCCTTCTTGGCCTGTTGCAACGCCTCAGTGAGGCGCTTGTCCGCGCTGGTCTCGATTTGATCAGGGACGTCATTGATTCTCGGAATCAGCGCCTCGATGCACGTCCGCAGCGAAGAAGCCGAAAGCGTCTGGCCTGCGTCCTTGGCCTTGGCGAGTGCAGCTTGTGAGGCATCGACGAACTCATAGGTGTCACAGCTGCTGTTGTTGGGGGACGCCGTCTGTGCGTACGACAAGGGCGCCGCGATGGCGCAAAAGAGAAACGTAATCGAAGCGAAGCGTGTCTTCATTGCCAAGACCTCCGCGTCAAAAAGGTTGTCCGACTCAAGCCACGCATTCTGTGGAACGAGACTCCACAGGGCAAGGCCAAAGTACATGTGGCCAGTCGATTGACCGCTGCGGTCAGTGGGTTGGCCGAACACGATCTGCTTGCGCGATGAGTAGACAGGGGCTCATGCTCTAGTCGCCATGAGCGACGACGAGAAACCGCGAGACAGAAAGATTGCCGTGATCGCCGTGCACGGTGTCGGCGATCAGAAACCGTTCGACACGGTCCGCGCGATCGGTGATCTCCTGCAGGACCTGGACGTCGGCGCGCCCGCGCCGGATCCGGAGAAGCCCTCGCCGCCATGTGTGGAACCCGGACCGGTTGATCCCGCCTACTACCCGTTCCGCGAGCAGACGATTCGCATCAACGTGCGGCCTGTCGTCGTTCCACCCGGTGAAGACAAGCTGTCCGTGTCAGGGATGCGTGGGCCGTTTCACGCCTTTGTGAATGACGAGTGGAGGCGTCAGAGCCCGCCCGCGCCGAGCGACGAGGGAGAAAGTGACGACGAGCGCTTGTCCGAACGTTTCATGCGCGGACAGCTCCGATGTTATCGAGGGGAGCACCCGGAAGACACCTACGAGACGATTCGGCTCGAGGGCGCGCGCGCCCCACAGGGCGGCGCCGCTGCGCGTGACCTACACATATACGAGTTGTATTGGGCCGACCTGTCGCGCCTGAAAGCCGGTCTCCTGAGCATCTTCACCGAGCTCTATCAGCTGCTGTTTCATCTCTCCTCGCTCGGAACCCACGCGGTCGACGCGGAAGCCCTGCGGCACCGCACGTCGACCTGGCAGTGGTTTCGCCGCGCCCAGAGCAGTGCCGCCGTCGTGCTCACCGTGCCGATTCCGATCATCCATCTCCTCATGCTGGGCGTGACCGCGGTTGTCGCCGGACTCAATGCGTTCGACCGGCTCGGCTGGCCCTCGACGCTCGTGGCGCTCACTGCGATAGTGGCCGCCGGGTGCGTGGCGGCGATTGGACGCTGGATGTGGAGTCGCGACGTGCCCCTGGCGATTTGGCTGGCGCCGGTGGGCATCTGGCTGGCGACCGTCGGCGTCGCCGCGTGGTTCGCACTGACGCACACCGCGACCTCGACGGAGCTCCTGCGCCTCGCCGCGAGCGGAGTGTTCATCGTAGTCGTGACCGGACTGCTGGCGCTCGTGCTGCTGGCCTACGATCGTCGCCGTCCGGGCACCGTGTGGTGGGGACTCGCGTTGCCCCCGGTGCTCGTCCTCGTTGGCGTGGCGAGTTGCGTGATCAAGCCTCCACAGACGACCGACCCACTGGTGTTTGTCTGGGTCCGCGTGTTTGAAACGTTGTACGGCGCGCTCCTTCTGTCCTGGCCGGCGTTCTTTCTTCTTGGCGCGGCAAGTTTCGCAGCGGGGCAGCTCGCAGTCGGCGGTGTTCGAGCTGGTGTGGGCGCGGATCTCGCGCGCCGCAGCCGCTGGACCGGAATGTTGATGCTGGCGCTGCCGGCGCTGGTGCTGCTGATCACCACACTCGCGGGATGGGGCGTGCTCGCGACCGGCCTGATACGCTGGGGCGTTGGGCGCGCTGGCGGTTTCCGGGTTCGTTCTCTACGTGGCCGTAACGTTCGTACTGCCCGCGATCGCGTTGACCGCGCTGGCGGTGCAGACGCAGTCTCACCGCTGGCTGTCAGCGCTCGGCGCCGGGAGCGGCGTGGTATTCACGGCCCTGTTTGCGGCAAGAGGGCGACTGCGAAAACTGGTGCTCGGCTTTCGATCGGTGCTCGACATCCTGCTTGATGTCGACAACTGGCTGCGCGAGCACCCGCTCGATTCAAATCCGAAGGCACGCATTTGCGGCCGGTACGTCTCGCTGCTGCGCTACATCGCGAACTGGCAGACTCCCGGCGGCGATCAGTACGACGCCCTCGTCATCATTGCGCACAGCCAGGGCACGGTGATCACGGCCGACCTTCTGCGCTTTCTTCGCGCGCAGGCGGGCGCGCAAGGCATGCAGGCGTACGATCCGCAGCTGGCGAGACTGGATACGCTGCCGATTTCGGTGTTTACGATGGGCTGTCCGCTGCGTCAGCTGTACGGCCTGCGGTTTCCCCGTCTCTATCGGTGGGCGCGCCACGACAATCGGCAACCGATGAGCCCGTGGCAGCCCCGTGACCTGCCACTCGATCAGCGGCCGATGCCAGCCGGCCTCGGTGTGGGACAGTGGATCAACGCGTATCGAAGCGGTGACTATGTCGGTCGACACCTGTGGCGCACCGAGCCGTGTGACTACAAGTGGACGGGTGACCGCAGCGGGTCTGACGTGGCCGCGCCCGTGCCTCTGAACTCGACCGACGGCGCGCAGCGTCTCGAGTTCTGCATCGGCGCGGGCGCACACACGCACTACTGGGATCGGACCGGAATCATCATCGCCAGAGAACTGGATCGGCTGATCGCCCAGGCCTGACACGCCCAGCAGAGACGCGGCGAACTTCTTTTACATGCCGCTCCTGGTGAACCGTGTAGTCTGTGGGTCACTCGCGCGCCAATCACGATGTGGTTTTCTATCCGATGATTCCTTGGCGCTCTCTGCTCGTCTTCCTCGGGATTTCCGTCGGTACGACCACGGCGATCGCTGTCCTGTCTGCCTCGACGGGGTGGAGCGTCCACTCGCCAGCGTGGCACGTGCTGGCGCCGATCGCGACGTGGGCGCCGGCACTCGGTCGCTTTGCCGCCCGTCGCACGGTGGATCGCGGCTTCACCTCCACGCTGCCCCTCCGCCGGTGGGGAGCGACGGGCGCACAGGTGATCCTCTGGCCGCTCGCCGTTCCACTCGCCGTTTACAGCGCGGCCTACGCGATCGCCTGGAGCGCGGGCTTCGCACACTCTGGCGCACGGGCGTCGCCTCGCTATTCCGCGCGCAGGGCGATCATCGGATCGACGCGCGTGGCGCGGCGCGCGGGGACGAGCGTCGCGATCAGCGAGACGACCGCGACGAGCGTCATGACGGCGCCGTAGATCAGCGGATCGCGCGGGCTCACGCCGAACAGCGTGTTCTGAATTCCGTCGCCCGCAACGACGACGAGCGCGAGCGTCAGCACCAGCCCGATCGCCAGCCCGAGCGCAATCTGCAGCGATCCCTGCCGCAACACCATCTTGAGAATCCGGCCGTAGTCCGCGCCGAGCGCCATGCGGACGCCGAACTCCTGCGTGCGCTGGTTGACCGCAAACGACATCACGCCGTAGATACCGACCGACGCGAGTACGACCGCGACCAATCCGAAGATCGAGAACATCGTCGCGATGATCCGGTTCTGCGCCACCTGGCCGTCGAGCTGCTTCTTCGGCGTGTCGACGAAGTAGAGCGGCAGGTTGGGATCCACCTTGTTCACCTCGCGCCGCAGAGAGTTTGCCAGCAGATCGGCCTTCTGTCCGCCGCGCGGCTTCACAATCACCGTCGCGAACTGGTTCACGAACGGCGCCGGCTGGGCGGGCCCGAAGACGC
>JACPZV010000403.1 GCA_016195295.1 Acidobacteriota bacterium | reverse complement strand
GAAAGGACCCGGCCTACAGATCCTCGCGTTCTGCCGGGTCCGAAAGGACCCGGCCTACAAATTCATCTACTGCAGATCGAGGCGCGCACGGCCGCTGTAAGGCTTGTACTCGCGCGGACCGCTCCCGACGATCTCGATCGACAGCTTGTCGCCATCCACTTGCACGACGACGAAATGATGCGGGTTCTCGGCGGGCGTCGTCCCCGGCTTCGTCAGATGCTGGACGCGCACGTTCTGCGCGGCGCCGTGCGCCAGGTACTGCTCGAGATCGGGCTCGCCGCTATACAGGTAGATCGGCGCGCCGCCGCCGCCCGTGACGAGATCGTCCCGGCGGTGCGACACGCCCTTCTCGTCGTACAGCTCGACGAAGTGATCGAACAGATGATCGTGGCCGGTAATGGTCAGGCGCACGTGATGGCGACGGAACAGGGGCGCGTAGAGATTCCTGAGAGCCACCGTCTGCGGCTCGATCGTCTGGCTGCCGCCGTGCGGCCCGGACGAGAACAGCGGATGATGAAAGACCGCGATGACGTGCGGGTAGCGCGTGCGGTCCAGGTTTTCGATCTGACCTTGCACCCACGCAAACTGCAGCGGGTCCGACGCGATGTCCGAGTCGAACGCGACGACGAACACGTTGCCGTACCCGAACGCATACGTCGGGTAGCCCTTTAACCGGCGCGGCGATCCCTCCGCGGGAATCAGCTTCGAGACGGCGGTCAGCGCGTTGGCGAGTCCTCGCTCGCGGCCCGGATCGCCGATCGGCATCCCCGTCACGTCGTGGTTGCCGACCGAGAAGAAGTACGGGATGTTCGCGCCGTGCGTGAGCCGATCGATGATCGGCGTGAAGCTGACGTTCCACATGTCCGCGTTCTGTCCGCGCAGTACGGCGTCGCCGGATTGCACGACGAAGCGAACGGGAAACGGCGTCGACGCAAGCGCCTTGGCCCGCGCGAGCATGAGATCGACCAGCTTGCTGTGTTCGGGGTGGAGGACCACGCCGTCGCCGTTCGGGCCGGAATCGCTCCGCGTATCGCCGTACGCGATAAACGAAAACCGCGTGACGCCGGCGGACTCCGCCTCGGACGGCAGCGGTTTGTCGGGCGGCTGGATCGGCCTTACGGTCGCGGGAATGTTGACGGGCGGTCGCTGCCGGGCGACGAGCGCCGAGCCGAACGTCGCGGCGAGAATCACAGAAGCAATGAAAGCCGGTCTGCGCATCCCTGAATGTTAACATCCGCTCCTGTAACATCG
Organism: Acidobacteriota bacterium; assembly: GCA_016195295.1. Lineage (GTDB taxonomy): Bacteria > Acidobacteriota > Vicinamibacteria > Vicinamibacterales > CAVVIG01 > SRVP-36. Next base: position 9,716 of record JACPZV010000403.1, on the reverse strand, counting down.
TCGTCACAGCCAATGGAAGCGTTCGCGCACGACTGCCGCCACGCCATCCGCGCTCTCACCCACCGGCGCGGTGTCGCGCTCGTCGCCATCGTCACGCTCGCGCTCGGCATCGGCGCGACGACGACGATGTTCGGCGTCGTGGATGCGGCGCTGCTGCGACCCGTCCCGTTCGTCGAGCCGGACCGCCTCGTGATCCTCTACGTCACGCGCACGACGCCGCGCGAAGGTCTCGTCAAGCTTCGCTGGTCGCGGGCGGTGATCGGCGCGCTCGAGGACGCGACCGTGGGGCGAGCGACGGATGTAGGCCGGGTCCTTTCGGACCAGGCTCTTCGGCGGGTCCAAAAGGACCCGCCCTACATGTCATCGTTCGAAACGATCGCGTCGTTCACCCGCGCCAGCATCAGCGTGAGCGGCGGCGACTCCGGCCCCGAGCAAATAGACGGCGAGATCATTTCGCCGGGCTACTTCCGCGCGCTGCATGTCTCGCCCGCCGCGGGACGCGCGTTTCTCGCCGGCGACGACGCGGCCGCGGGGACGCCCGCCATCGCGCTGATCAGCGATCGCCTGTGGCATCAGCGGTTCGCCTCGGATCGCGCCGCGGTCGGCGCGACCATTCGGATCAACGACGTCCCGCTGACCATCGTCGGGATTCTGCCGCCTGGATTCGCGGGCATCAGCGGCAAAGCCGACGTGTGGATGCCGCGCACGATGGCGCCGCGCGTGACCTATTCGGAGTACCTCACGACGCCGCAGCTCTTCATCAGCGTGGTCGCGCGTCTGCGCGACGGCGTTCCGCTGGCTCAGGCGAACGCGGAGCTTGCCGCGCTCGGCCGTCGCGTGGCCGGCGTGCCCTCTGTGCCGGACGCGACGTGGAGCGCCATGGCCGTACCGATCGGCGAGGCGCGTGTCGACGCGGCCATGCGCCGCTCCGTCCTTCTCCTGCTCGCCGCGGCCGTCTGCGTGCTGGTGATTGCGTGCGTGAACGTCGCCAGCCTGCTGCTCGCGCGCGCGCGCACGCGCCGGCGGGAGTTTGCCGTGCGCCTCGCGCTCGGCGCGAGCCGGACACGGCTCGTGCGGATGCTGTTGACCGAAGGACTGCTGATCGCCATCCTCGCCGGCGTGTGCGGCACGGTCCTCGCGGCATGGGGCGTGGCGCTGTTCGCGCGGACGGCGCCAGGCATCATCGCGTCGTTCGGCAACAGCTACGGGGCGGTGGCGTCGTTCGCCGCGCCGGCGCTCGACGTCCGCGTGCTGCTGTTCGCGCTGGCCGCCACGCTGGGGACCACCATGGCGTTTGCGCTCGTGCCGGCGCTCGCCGCGTCTCGTCAGGATCTGGTGCCCGCATTAAAGGAAGACGATCGGGGCAGCAGCCGGCATCGGACGCTGGCCGGGCTCGTCGTCTGCGAGGTCGCGCTCGCGGTGCTGCTGCTCGCGAGCGCGGGTTTGCTCATCGAAAACTTTTCGCGAATGCAGAATCTGCGCACCGGCTTCTCGACCGATCGCGTGATCACGTTCTGGGTCAGGCCGCCCGCCGCGCGCGAAGCGGCCCCCGACGGTCCGGCGATCGTCGAGCGGCTGCTGACGCGCATCGAGCAGGTGCCGGGCGTCGAGACCGCCGCGGTGAATCGATGCACACCGTTCTACGGCTGCGCGCGCACGACGATTTTCTTTCCGGACAAACCCTTCGATCGCACGAACGCGCCAGCCGTCGGGCGTCACTACATCTCCGCCGATTACTTCCGCACGCTCGGCATTCCCGTGCTCGCCGGCCGCGCGCTGACGGCCTCCGATCGCCGCGGACAGCCGCCGGTCGCCGTGGTCAACGAAACCGGCGCGCGGCGGTTCTGGCCCGGCGAGAATCCGATTGGCAAGCGCCTCTGGTTCGGACCGTCGACCGGCCCCGTCTTCAACGATCCGGCGCGCCCGCTCGAAATCGTCGGCGTCGTGGGCGACGTGAAGTACGAGGCGGTCGACCAGCCGATCAACGCCGACTTCTACACGTCCTATCTGCAGTTCACGTATCCGGACACGATGGTGATCGTGAAAGCCCGCGGCTCGGCATCGGCGCTCGTGCCGGCGCTGCGGACCGCCGTCGCCACGGTCGATGCGTCGACGCCGATTTTTGACGTGATGACGCTCGACGAACGCATCGCCAGCGCGACCGCACGGCCGCGGTTCAACGCGACCGTTGTCGCGGCATTTTCGGCGGCGGCGCTGCTGCTGGCGGCGATCGGCGTCTACGGCGTGTTGTCGTACGCCGTGTCGTCGCGGACGCGCGAGCTCGGCATCCGCCTCGCGCTGGGCGCAGACGGCCGGCGCCTGCTGACGCTCGTGCTCGGCGAAGGGCTGCGGCTGGCGACGATCGGCGCCGTGCTCGGGATCGCCGCGGCGCTGGCTGTCGCACGTGTGATGCAGGGACTGCTGGTCGGTGTGACGGCCAGCGATCCGCGCGTGCTGGCCGCGGGCGTCGCCGTGATGCTGGTCGTCTCGGCCCTCGCCGCGTTCCTCCCCGCACGGCGCGCCGCGGCGATCGATCCGATCGTCGTGTTGCGAGATCAGTAGTGTTGCGAGATCTGTAGGGCGGGTCCTTCCGGACCCGCCTGCTCCGCCGGGTCCAAAAGGACCCGGCCTACAAGTGGACCTATAATCCGTCCCGATGAATGCCCAACAAGTGATCGCGGATCTGCGCGAGCTGGCCGCGCTCACGTCGACCGCGGACGGCGCGCAGCGTCTCGCCTGGGGACCCGTGTGGCGCCAGGCGCGCGAGTGGTTCGCCGCAAAGATCGGCGCGCTCGGATTGCGCATCGAGACCGACTCCGCCGGCAACAACTGGGTGACGCTGCCCGGCGCGTCGACGAAGACCGTGATCGTCGGCAGCCATCTCGATTCAGTGCCGAACGGCGGATGGCTCGACGGTTGTCTCGGCGTCATGGCCGGGCTCGAGGCGATGCGCATGCACGCGAGCGCGAAACCGCCAGTGACGCTGAAGCTCGTTGACTGGGCAGACGAGGAGGGCGCGCGTTTCGGGCGCAGCTCGCTCGGGTCCTCCGCCGCCGCCGGCAGTCTGAAAGTCGACGACGTGCGCGAGCTGAAGGACCGTCAGGGCACGCGCCTGGCGGACGCGCTCGCGGAGAACGGCGTCGCGCTCGATCGCATGACGAACGCGCACGACGAGCTGAAGAAGATCGACGCGCGCGCCTACCTCGAGCTGCACATCGAGCAGGGCCCGGTGCTCGAATCGATGAACAAGTCGACGGGCGTCGTCCTCGGGACGTTCGGCGTCGAGCGCAACATGCTGCGGTTCACGGGGCAGGCGGCGCACTCAGGGTCGACGCCGATCCCGATGCGTCGCGACGCGTTTCTTGCCGCGGCGCAAACCGCACTCGCGTGCCGCGAGATCGCGCGCGCCCACTCCAAGCCGGGCGCGGGCGTGGTCTGCACGGTCGGCGTCGTCAACGTCGAGCCGAAGATCGTCACGGCCGTGCCAGGCGTCTGCGAGATCTCGCTCGATCAGCGCGCGCTCGACGCGGGCGAGCTGGCGGCGATGCTGCGCGAGGCGCGCGAGGCGTCGGAACGGTGCGCGCGAGAAAACAACGTGCAGGTCGAGTGGCGGGAGCTGTGGCGCATCAACCCGCGCCCGTTCGATCCGGCGCTGCTGCGGCTGTGCGAGGAAGCCGTGCGCGAAGAGACCGGCGAGGCGCCGCGGCTGCCGTCCGGTCCGCTGCACGACGCCGCCGAGATGGCGCCGCACATGCCCGCGGTCATGATGTTCGCCTACTCGTCCAACGGCTTGTCGCACTGCAAAGAAGAAGACACGCCGGGACCGCATCTGGAAAAGACGATCCGCGCGTACCTGCGCCTCGTGAACAAAACCGTGGCCCACGTGAACGCGCAGCGATGAGACGCCAAAACTGTAGGCCGGGTCCTTTCGGACCCGGCGTCAAGGACCCGCCCTACTCATGGTGATGCGATGAAAAACCTGTGCTGGTTGCTGATCGGATTAGCGGCGCTGGCGTTCTGCGTCGGCACCGTCACCGCGTTTGCGCACACGGAATTCCTGCTGCCGCCGGTCGGCTACTGGCGGGGCGCGGTCGGATTCCTGTTGTTCGCGATCGCGTTTCGCACGATGAACGGCAAAGGATGAGCTCTACTTAATAGTGATCTTCTCGACCTGCCACAGGATCGCGGAACCCTTGTAGACGACGTTTGCAGACTCGCAGTGGATCTGGTGGATCAGGCGGCCGGCGTCGTCCTCGCCTTGACCCAAGCTGGTCTGCGCCCAGCCGAGCAGCTTGCCGTCCATATCCATCTTGTAGAGCTTGCCCGTCGTGCCGTCGCCGCTGAACAAATATTGAGGGGAACCGGGGCTGACGCAGATGCCCCACGGCGAGCCCATGCCAGTGTAGGTCTTCTTCAAGTTCAGATCGGTGTCGTAGACCTTGATGCGCCAGTTATTGCGATCGGCGACGTAAATGTTGTCCTGCCTGTCCGAGGCGATGCTATGCGGGATGACGAACTGATCCGGGCCGGACCCGTACGTGCCCACCGTCTTCACCCAATGGCCGCCCTTCGCGATCTTGACGACGCGCGAGTTGCCGTAGCCATCGGACACGTAGATGTTGTCCTGCGAATCCCACGTCACGTCGGTTGGCCGGTTGAAGATGCCCACTCGTCCGACGGGATGGCGCTGGGCTTCGGGAATCTTCTCACCGCGTTCGAGGAATTCCTCGAGGTAGTCGATCGCCTCCAGCGTCCGGCCAAACTGCATTTGGGGCATGGCATTCGTGTCGAACTTGACGAGCATGCTGGAACCCTCGTCAATCATCCACACGTTGTCGTACTTGTCGACGCGGACGGAGTGCGCGAATGACGCGGCGTAGTTATTGGGACCCCATAGCTTGACGAATTTATTGTTCTCGTCGAACTCGAACAGCATTGCGGCGGTCCCGCCGCGCGCCATGCCGCCGGGGCCGGTGCGCGAGTAGACAAACAAGTGGCCCTTTGAATTCTTCGAAACCCCCACCGTTTGACCCATCGTCTGGCCGGGGATGGAGAGGTGAAGCACATCCTCGGTGATCGCCATCTGCGGAGTGGCTTTCTCAATGGCCAGTTGTTTGGCCCGTTGTTCAGCGTTGCCACCCAGGCCCTGGGCCTGGGCGCGCGGCAGCAGGAGCGCGCCCACAGCGATCACTACGCTCAGCAAGAAAAACCCGGACAACACATAAGAGCGTTTCATGTCGCGAACCCCCTTCTCGAATTGAACGAGTGGCGCGATGTTCTCTCAATCCCAGCCCCCAGCCTCCAGCCCCTACTTCCGGTCCGTGCTTTTCTTGTAGAAGACAGAGACATCCCGCTTGCCTTTCTCCAGGTACGGCACGCCGTGCTCCATCCAGTCGGGCTTCGGCGCGTCCTTGAAGAAATAGTCGAAGTACTCGGCAAGGTGCACGGTCCAGTGCTTCTGGTTCTCGCGCTGGCGCAAGCCGTGTTTCTCGCCGTTGTAGACGAACATGTACGCTTCCTTGCCGAGCCGCCGCATGGCCGTGAAGAACTCGATCCCCTGCTGCCACGGCACCGCATCGTCTTCGTCGTTCGCCATCGTCAGGTACGGCGTGTGGATTTTTTCGATCCAGAAGAGCGGCGAGTTCTCCATATAGATCAGCGGATTTTCCCACGGCGGGACGCCGATGCGGCTCTGCGTCTTCTCGTACTGAAACGCGCGCGACATGCCGGTGCCCCAGCGGATGCCGCCGTAGCCGCCGAACATGTCGCCGACGGCCGCGCCCGCTTCAACCGCGCGGAAGATGTTCGTCTGCGTGATCATGTACGCGATCTGATAGCCGCCCCAGCTGTGGCCCTGGATGCCGACTCGCTGCGGATCGACGAACCCCATCGTCAGCACTTTCTGCACGGCGGGCAGCACGCACTTCAGCGCGCTCTGGCCCGGATAGCCGAGGTCGTACACGATGTCGGGCTGCAGAATGATGTACCCGTTGCTCACGTAGCGCGTGACGTTGATGCTGCTGCCGCCCGGCGCCGGCGCGACGTACCGGTGCAAGGTGTTGGTCAGCTGCTCGTAGATGTAGACGAGCATCGGGTACTTCTTCGACGGATCGAAGTTCTCTGGCTTCGTCAGGATCGCTTTCAGGTGTTTGCCGTCGGCGTTGACGTAATCGATCAACTCCGATCGTCCCCAGTTGTACTGCGCCTGCTGCGGATTCGCGTCGCTCACCTTCTTCATGTCCGTGAACGCCGCGCTGGACACCCACAGATTGGGAAACTCCTCGAAGCGTGAGAGCGTGAACGCGTAGACGTCGGCGTCGCGCGCCTTCATCGGCACGCCGAACGCTTCGTCGAGCATGACGACCTTAGTGGGGGCATCGCTCACTCCGGGGGCCCCTGCCCCCCGGTCCTGACTCGTGAACGACGCGCGATAGAAGCCGCTGGCCTTCGTGCGATCGTCGACGGCCGACAGCAACAGCGGCCGCGCGGTCGAGATGACCGGCTGCTCCGTCTGACGCCGAGGTCCGGTCTCTTCTTCCGGTTCCTGATTCGTCTGTGCCGGGTCGGTGCGGCTGTAGCGGAACACGATCTGCTGCTTGCGGCCGAAGCCCGCCGTCAGCATGCGCGCGCCCGTGCCGTCTGGATGCACTTCCCAAATGTCGTAGCGGTCGTACAACAGGACCGACGTGTCGCCCTCGGTCCAGCCCGCTTGACCGTACGGCGTCGGATGCTCCGGCCGATCGTCGGTCTCGCTCTGGAACTTCACGCCGAGCCCTTTGGTCAGGTTCGTCTTTTGACCGTCCGTCGCCCGCACGGTGTACCAGTTGTCGTCGTCCGCGCTGAAGTAGAGGACGTAATTCCCGCCGGGAGACAGCGTCGCGTCGAAGTGTTCCTTGTCGAGAATCTTCCGCCGCGTTCCGTCGGCAAGGCTCACGAGGTAGTAGTCGTCGTAGTTGCCGTCCCACGACACGAGCTGGCGGTACGGGACGTTGCTGACGCCGAGCGCGCGGGCGTTGTTGTCGCCCGTCCGCACGTCGGGCATGTCGCGCGCGGCGAGCTGCGCGAAGCGCGTGTCGGCAAGATGAAAGACCGCGCGATAGGTGCGCTTCTTTTCTTCCTCCGCGCGGACCTTCTGCATCGGCTGCAGCTCGGGATCCTTGTAGTTCCAGATGTCGACCATCGCCGGCTCCCGCGCATCATTTTCGACAGGAGGCTCCGCCTGCTTGGGCGGCGCGGTGCCGAAGAACACGCGCTCGCCGTCTTTCGAGAACTCGATTCGGCCGTTCTCGCTGACGACCATCGACGCGCTCGACGGCAGGGCGAGCTCTGTGGCGGCGTCGGCGCTCGGCGCCCATTGATACAACTTGAAGCGCGGCGCGGCCGCTTTCGCGTCGTCGCGATCGCTGACAAACGCCGCGCGGGCGCCCTTGCCGTCGAACGCGAAGTTCTTGTAGGTGCCCGAGCCCGACAGGAGCGTCCGCGTCGCGCCGCTCGTCAGGCTGCGGGCGAACGCGCCGTCGTTGGACGGCGTCTTCGACGAGACCGCATACGCGAGCCACGCGCCGTTTCTGCTCAACGCGTACTCGCTGACCTCGGCGACCGTGGTCTGCGCGCCGTTCGCCAACTCGCGAATCACGAGGTCTGTGCCGAGCGGTCTCTTCTCGGTCTTCTTCGACATGCCTTCGTCCGATTCGTTCTGCGGCAGCGTCAGAAAGACCACGACCGTCGGGTTTTCATCGGGAACGCGAAAACTCTTCACGTGTTCGGCGACCGTCGTCACCTGACCGCTCGCCAGATTGACCGTGCCGACGCCGTTCTTCGGCATGTCCTCGGGCTTCTTCTTCGCCTTGCGCGCCTGGTCGACGTCCTTTTTGAACGGCACGACGGCGAACACCACGAAGCGGCCGTCGGACGTGATAATCGGATCGCGTCCGCGCGGCGCGTGAATCTCGGCGTTCGTTTTTAGATTGCGGACGACGAGCTCGCTGTCGCCGTCCTGCGGCGTCAGCGCGTAGGCGAGCCACGTGCCGTCCGCGGACAGCTTCGTGCCCTGAATGGATTTCCACGAATCGTAGACGTCATGCGTGATGGGTTTCTTCGGCGCGTTCTGCTGAGCGAACGCGGCGACGCTGCCGAGCCAGAGCAGGATGACGAGAGCGACGGACGACCGGAAACGAAGCCGCATTCGCATACAGACCCTCCACGTCAGGGGGGAGTATAGCGAAACGGTTCAGGGTTCAGGGTTCGGGTTCAGTGTTCAGGTTCAGGTCTGAGGGTTGAGGGTGTAGGCCGGGTCCTTTCGGACCCGGCGCGACCGGCGGGTCCGAAGGACCCGCCCTACATCGTGCTCAGTGCGCGGCCGCGGCAGCGGTCGTGGGCGGATGAGGCGGCTGCGGATTGCCGACGTGCTGGCCGTTCACGGTCTCGTACTCGTACGTCATCTTGAACGTCGAACGTCCGGCGATGAGCACGTGCGCGACGGACTCGATCGAGACCGGCATGCGCTCGCCCGCGATGCGCTGGTAGCGGCGCACGATGTCCACGCGCCGCGTCCAGAACGACGGCGCCTTCGACAGCTTCCCTTCGATGCGCGCCAGATCGCCGTCTTCGGGCTGGACGAAGATCGAGCCTTCCACGAGCAGCACGTCCTTGCGGCGCGGTTTGACGCTGACGGCGGTCAGACCGTCGGCGGCCGCTGCGCCGCCGCGGAATTCGTAGTTGTCGTGCGTGAAGGACGCCTTCTGCGGCTCGCGGTTCGTCCACATCTTCTGCTCGCCGTCGAGCGCCGCGAGCAACACCTTGCCGCGGATGTACGGCGATCCGCCTTCGGCGACGATGCGATAGCGAAGGCCGTTCGCGTGATCGAACTCGGTCCAGACGTCCATCAACGCGCTTTGTTTGAAGTGCGGGTTACGCGCCTCGAGATGCCGCAGCGCACGGTACGGAACGGGCGGCTCGTCGGTGCGCGCGAGAAACCGCTGCAGCGCCGTCGTGGTCACGCCCGCGTGCGTCTGTCCGCCCCGCGGCGCCTTCGCGTCAAGGGGGGCAACGGACGCTGCCGCCGCGAGCACGACGATCAGCCGAAGCAGATGGCGGACCATACGGCCATGTTAGCCGATTCCCGTCCCATTTATGTCAGCGTCTCCCCGCGGACGGCATCGGCCATTTCCTCGCGATAGGCCTGCAGTTTCGCGCGCAATTCCGGTCGCGAGTTCGCGAGAATCGCCACGGCGAGGAGGCCCGCGTTCGCCGCGCCCGACGGGCCGATGGCCACGGTCGCGACGGGAATGCCCTTCGGCATCTGCACCGTCGAAAGCAGCGAGTCGAGGCCGTTGAGCGCCGAGCTCTGCATCGGCACGCCGATGACTGGAAGAATCGTGTGCGCCGCGACGACGCCTGCCAGATGCGCCGCGCCGCCGGCGCCGGCGATGATGACTTCGAGACCGCGGCCGATCGCGCCAGAGACGTACTCGGCGACCATCGCGGGCGTGCGATGCGCCGACATCACGCGGCTTTCGTGCGACACGCCAAAGCGCGCGAGCATCTCGGCAGCCTGTCGCATCGCGTCCCAGTCCGACTTGCTGCCCATGAGAATGCCGACGAGTGGTGGAGTCATTGGTGGCTGGTGACTGGTGGCTAATGGCTCGGAATAATACCGCAATCCCAGAAGCGGACACGTGCTCGCCCGCTCGGCTGCCCTTCGACTTCGCTCAGGG
>JACPZV010000402.1 GCA_016195295.1 Acidobacteriota bacterium | reverse complement strand
CGAGGGCGTCGGGCGCGATCTTGACTTCCGCGAAGGATCCAAAGCCGGTATTGATGCCGTACGCGGGTTCGTCGCCTTGCGCGCGACGGTCGACGACCGCGCGCGACGCACGCACGCGGTTCCGCGCCGCCGGCGCGAGTGTCACGCGTTCGCCAGAATCCGCGATCGCTAAGAGCTGCTCGATCGTGAGTGAAGAACCGTCAAGTGAGATCATGGTCGTTGGTCATTGGTCGTGAGTCATTGGTCGATAGTCGACAGTCCGTGAGTCCGAGTAGAATCTTAATCCGATCGCGGAGCTGCGACTCACGACTAACGACCAACGACTCACGACCATTATGAATCTCACCGTCCTCGGGGCACAGTGGGGTGACGAAGGCAAAGGCAAGATCGTCGACTTGCTGACGCGCCATTTCTCGATCGTCGCACGATATCAAGGCGGCCACAACGCCGGTCACACGGTGTACGTCAACGGCGCCAAGTTCATCCTGCGCCTCATCCCGTCGGGGATCCTCCATCGCGGCATCACGTGCGTGATCGGCAACGGGGTCGTCGTCGATCCGCAGGCGCTCTTCGCCGAGGTCGATGAGCTGACGAGGAACGGCGTCGACGTGGGGAACCGCCTCCTCGTGTCCGACAAAGCCCATCTGATTTTGCCCTATCACCGCGACCTGGATCTGCTGTCTGAAGCGCGGCGCGGCGAGCGCAAAATCGGGACGACGTCGCGCGGGATCGGGCCGGCGTACGAAGACAAGATCGCGCGACGCGGCATCCGCGTCGGCGATCTCTCGGATCCGAAAGGGCTGGAACAGAACGTTCGCGACAACGTCACCGCGCGCAACCGCCTGGTCCAAGACACCACGATGGACTGGAAGCCCGTGCTCGATCAGTTGCTGCGTCACGCCGAACGCCTCAAGCCGATGGTGCGCGACGTCTCCGTGCTGCTCACGCACGCGATGCGCGAGGGCCGGTCGATCCTGTTCGAAGGCGCGCAGGGCACGCTGCTCGATATCGACCACGGCACGTACCCGTACGTCACGTCCTCGAACGCGACGGCCGGCGGCGTCAGCACGGGCCTCGGCATTCCGCCGCGCGCGATCGGCCGCGTGCTCGGCGTGGCGAAGGCGTATACCACGCGCGTCGGCGAAGGGCCGTTTCCGACCGAGTTGTTCGGCGAGATGGGCAACCGGCTGCGCGAGACGGGCAGCGAGTACGGCGCGGTGACCGGACGTCCGCGCCGCTGCGGCTGGTACGACGCGGTCGCCATTCGCTACGCCGCGCGGATTAACGGGCTCGACGGTCTGGCGCTGACGAAGCTCGACGTGCTCGACGGCTTCGATCGCCTCGACATCTGCACGTCCTATCGCTGCGGCGGCCGCACGCTCACCGAGTTCCCGTCCGACGTCGGTCAGCTCGCGCAGTGCGAGCCGGTCTACGAGTCGATGCCGGGCTGGTCGGCGCCGACCAAGGGCGTCCAGAAGGTCGACCGACTGCCCGAGGCGGCGCGCCGCTACATCGCGCGGCTCGAAGAGGTGAGCGGCGTGCGGGCCGCAATCGTCTCGACCGGATCGGCAAGAGACGACACGATCGTGAGAGACGACGTATTGCAGATTTCAGATTTCAGATTTGAGGCGATCAAGGACTAGACGACCTTCCTTCATTCCGCGTCGTCGGACCAGTCCTCGATCGAGAGATTCGGAATCCGAAAATATATTGCATCGCTGGCGCAAGACGCATCACCCGATGCCGGGCTGAAGCGCCAGTGGCTAAGCTTTGTGCCGCCCGCAGAACGCGTCGACCTCGACCGGGTCGGCATCGACGAAGGTGATGCCCGCGCGGTACCGCGGCGGACTCCCCGGCGGAATCTCGAACGACGACCACGCGACATCGGCACTGAACGGAATCTTGGCCGTGTCGTCGGTGAGCGTCATCTTGATCTTCTGATTGGGCTTCAGCACGGTCGCCGACACGACCTGCGCCCCGACCGTTGAGAGGTTGGCCACCGTCGCGGGTTTGCCGTCGATGATCGCATCGACTTTGCCCTTCATCTTGACGCGCGGCGCGCGGCGCGTGCCCCGCTGGTCGAGCGGCGCGGTGGCCGTCGCCACGGCGGCCCCGCCGCCGCCGACGGGCGTGCGTGGCACGACGCGCGTGAAGTCGCTGTCGTGCGCCATCACGCGGATCTCGGCGGTTGTGAGCGAGGGGTCGGCTTTGATCCGCGTGATGAGCGCGGCGCCGCGCGGCGTGGCGGCAAACGCCCGCTCGAGGGCGATCACGCTCGGCTTGCGTTTGGTGATCGTCTCGAGCGCGTGCGGTGTCTCGACGTCGGAAAACGTCAGGACTTCGCCGGTCGTGACGCCCGACGAATCGGCGCGCTGCTTCAGCGCAGTCAGAACGTCCGACGCGCCCACGAGGACTGTACAGGTCTCAGGCACGGCGCCACAGTATATCGGGGATTTATGGCAGAATCCCGCGCGTGAACGGCCCGCCCTTCCACGACGTGACGGTTGGCGACCTGCTGTCCCGTCTCGCGCGCGCGCTGCCGGACCGCGACGCGCTCGTGTACGCGACGGCGCCGCGCTACACCTTCGCGACCCTCGAACACGAAGCCCGCACGATCGCGCGCGGCTTGATGGCGCTCGGCGTCCAACCCGGCGAGCGCGTCGTCGTGTGGGCGACGAACGTTCCCGAGTGGGTCGTGCTGCAATTCGCGCTGGCGAAGATCGGCGCGATCCTCGTCACGGCCAACACGTCGCAGCGCGCCAAGGACATCGACTATCTGCTGCGGCAGAGCGAAGCGGCCACGCTCGTCACGATCCGCGGATTCCGTGATCTGGACTACGTGGCAGAGCTGGAGAAGGCGGGCATTCGCTCGCCTGAAAGGCTCGCGCTACGGGGAGACCGCCAGCCGCCGCACCTGAAGCGCATCATCTATATAGGCGGCGACACGCCCGAGGGGTTCACACCCTACGAGCAGCTTCGCGAGCTGGCCGACGGCGTGAGCGACGCGGAGCTCGAGGTGCGCGGCCGCGCCGTCGCCGTGGACGACGTGATCAACATGCAGTACACGTCGGGCACGACGGGATTTCCCAAGGGCGTGATGCTGTCCAGCCGCAACATCGTCAACAACGGCTATCAACTCGGCGGCATGCTCGGCTACACGCCGGCCGATCGGCTGTGCCTCTGCGTGCCGCTCTTCCACTGCTTCGGCTGCGTGATCGGCGTCCTCGGCGCGTTCACCCACGGCGCGTGCCTGTGTCCGATCGAGGCGTTCGATCCGAAGAAGGTGTTGGAGACGGTGCATCGCGAGCGGTGCACGGCGCTCTACGGCGTGCCGACGATGTTCATCGCGGAGCTCGAGTGTCCGGAGTTCTCGACGTACGACCTGACGTCCCTCAGAACCGGCGTGATGGCGGGCGCGCTCTGCCCGGAGCCGCTGATGCGCCGCGTGATGACGGACATGCACCTGCCGGAGATCGCCATCGCGTACGGGATGACCGAGTCGTCGCCCGGCATCACGATGACGCCGCGCGATTCGTCGGTCGCTCAGCGGTCGCAGACCGTCGGTGTCGTCCTGCCCGAACTGGAGGTCAAGATCGTCGACCCCGCTTCGGGCGTCGCGCGTCCGGCCGGCGGGCGTGGCGAGCTGTGCTGCCGTGGCTACAACGTGATGAAGGGGTACTACAACAATCCCGAGGCCACGCGCGTGGCCGTCGACGCCGACGGCTGGTTGCATACGGGAGACGAGGCGAGCGTCGACGCCGAGGGATACGTGCGAATCACGGGCCGCATCAAGGATCTGATCATTCGCGGCGGCGAGAACATCGCGCCGAAGGAAATCGAAGATTGCCTGCGCGAGCATCCCGCCGTGGCGGATGCCTACGTCTACGGCGTGGCGGATGCGTTTTTTGGCGAGGCGGTGGCCGCCGCCATCCGGCTCAAACCGGAGGAGACGGCCCGGCTCAAGCCGGACGCTACGGATCAGGTGATCAACGAATTGATTGCGTGGTGCGCGGACACGCTCGCGCAGTTCAAGGTGCCGCGCTACGTCAGGTTCGTCTCGGAGTTTCCGATGACGGCTTCAGGAAAGATTCAGAAGTACAAACTGCGCGAAGAGCATGAGAGAAAGTTAAAACTGAAAACTGGAAACTGAAAAGTGAAGACCCGGCTTTTACTTTTCACTTTTCACTTTTCAGTTTTAACTTTCAGAATATTCTCGCGTCCTGCAGCGGCCACCATCTCACCTTCACCTTGCCGACGATGTACTTCTTCGGCACCGGACCCCAGTGGCGGCTGTCGGAGCTGTTGTTGCGGTGGTCGCCCATGACGAAGTAGTAGCCCTGCTGAACGACCTGCGGGCCCCAGTCGTCGTGGCTGCGAAACTCGGCGGGCACGTAGTCGTCTCGGAGGGGGATCTCGTTCACGTACACGTGACCATCGACAATGCGGACCGTGTCGCCTTCCTTCGCGATCACCCGCTTGACGAACATCTTCTCGGGGTTGAGCGGGTAGTAGAGCATCACGATGTCGCCGGGCCGCGGGTCGCCGAGCTCGTACACGAGCTTGTTGACGATCAAGCGATCGTGATCTTCGAGCGTTGGCGCCATGCTCAGCCCGTCGACGCGCGCCACCTGGAAACCGAACGTCACGATCAGCGTGGCATACACCGCGGCCGAGACCAGCGTCTGCAGACCGACGACGATTTCCTGTCCCATCCGCCGCCACGCGCTTGCCGCTTGTACCGCCGGGGCATCGACCGGCGCGGAAGGCTGAAGTGTGAAGGCTGAAGGCTGAAGAGCCTCGGGCGCGACGGGCTCGGGCACGACCACGTCGGCCGGCGGCCGCTCGAACGCGGGATCCGTCGACAACGACATCTGGATCGCGTCAGCCGAGGAGAAATCCTGCTCGCTCATGTCGATGGGTTCGGGCTCCAGAATACCACGGAGCCGCCGCAGCCCACGCGCGGCGGCCGCCAGTGTCTAACGCCGCAGAGCGGCCATGAACGGCTGGGTCGCCGCCGGTGCTTTCACTCCACCGCCGATCACGACGTCGCGCGCCGACACCTTCGGCCCGTAGAGATCGTCGTTGTCGTCCGGGTCGGGCTTGACCACGCCACCCGACAGGTTGACGCCCGCAAACAGCCCCTGCGTCCGCGAGTACGCCAGAATCTCCGCCTTCATCTGCGCATCGGTCGCCGCCCGCGCATCGCGGCCCACGGGACCGCCGGCGATCGACGCTTCGGCGCCGAGCGACACTTTGTTCCGCAGCATCTTCTCGGCGCCGCCCGAGTTCATGACGAGCAGCACGAGATCGATGGACTGCGCGCCAATCTGGAGGCCCCAGCTGCCTTTCCCGACCTGCATGAAAACCGGTGCGGTCCACGCGCCGTTGTGACGGCAGCTCATCAGCCCCTTGCCGTACTCGCCGCCGAAGACGAACGCCGCCTTCTTCAGCCCGGGAACGACGATGACGCACTCGGCCTTGTTCCAGAGATCGGTGGGAATGTCCTTGTCCGGAGCGGCGTGGATCTCTTTGAGGACCGTCGCGGCGTCTTGAATCCGGCTTACCTCTTTCTTCGACAGGCCCGCGGCGTTCGCGCTGGTCGCCGCCACGACTACCGCCAACGCTCCAATCAGTGCACGCACGTCTCACCTCCACGGCATCGGGCGCCACTCGCAAGGTTACCACTCCGGTGCGCCCTCAAGGCCGCCAAAGCGCTTGACCTGATCGCGCTAGGCCCGTACCATCTTACAGAACTGGATTCCGATTACCGAGGACTCTATGACGCGAAAGATCGCTGCGGCTGCTGTGCTGTGTCTGATGGTCGGCGTGGCCTTCACGCGCGTCGGCGCGCAATCGGCGGGTCGTGCCCCCGCGTCCGGTCCGACGTTCAGCAAGGACGTCGCGCCCATCTTCTACAGGCATTGCACGAACTGCCATCGGCCGGGCGAAGTCGCCCCGATGTCGCTGCTGACGTTTCAGGACGCGCGTCCGTGGGCGAAGTCGATTGCGACGCGCGTGTCCAAGGGCACGATGCCGCCGTGGCACGCCGATCCCGCTCACGGCGAATTCCTGAACGACCGCCGGCTGTCGGAAACCGACAAGAACACGATCGTGGCCTGGGCGAACGCCGACGCTCCGGAGGGCAGCCCGACGGATCTTCCCCCGATGCCGACCTACTCGAGCGAGTGGCTGATGGGACAGCCGGACGCCGTGTTCAGCATGCAGGAGGACTATCCGATTCCCGCGGCGGGCACGGTCGCCTACCAGTATTTTCTGGTGCCGACGAATCTGACCGAGGACAAATGGATTCAGGCGATGGAAGTCCGGGCCGGGGATCCCGCGATCCTGCACCACGTGATTGTTTACGCGCGCGGGCCTCAGCCGGCGCCACCGCCTCCGACGCCGGCACCGGGACAGCCGCGTCCGGCGCCGCTGTTCCAGTTCGCTGAGGGGACCACAAGTATCCCGGCCGGGCAGACCGGCGGACCGCCGCTGCCTCCGGAACAGCGCAAGCCGCTCGGCCCCAACGATCGGCCGGCCCCGCGCCCGATGGGGCCACCCGTCGGCGGCTTCGCACCCGGCCAATTCACGCGTGTCTATCAGGAAGGGACCGCGCTGAAGCTCGTGGCCGGCTCGACGCTCATCTTCCAGATGCACTACACGCCGAACGGCAAGGCGACCACCGATCGCACGCGCATCGCGCTGAGGTTCGCGCCACGCAAGCCGCAGACCGAAGTGCGCATCGCCTCGCTCGTCAACGGCGGTCTCCACATTCCGCCCGGCGCCGCGGACCATCGCGTCGACGCCGAGATGACGATCGGTCAGGACGTGACGATGTGGAGCATGCTGCCCCACACGCACGTCCGTGGCAAACGCTGGGAATACCAGGTGACGTATCCGGACGGCCGGACCGAGACGGTGTTGTCGGTGCCGAACTACGACTTCAACTGGCAGACGGACTACGTCTTCAAGCAGCCGTTGAAGTTCCCCAAGGGCACCAAGGTGCACGCGACCGCGTGGTACGACAACTCGACGGCGAACAAGGCGAACCCCGATCCGGCCCAGGACGTGTGGTGGGGCGATCAGACCTGGGAAGAGATGATGTACACCGGGCTGACGTTCAGCATCGACGCGACGCCCGCGACGCCGACGGCAGGACAGGAAAAGTAAACTTAAAACTCAAAACTTAAAACTGAGAAGTCAAAAGTTGTAGGGCTGAGAGCAGAGCGCTGAGGGCTGAGAGAGATCAGCCCTTAGCCCTTTGCCCTCAGCCCTTTCTTTTCTTATGCGGGCTTGGCCCTCAACACTCCCACTTTCACCAGCAGACCCGTGAAGTCGTAGATCCGGCGCTCATGTGCGATCAGACCGGCTTCGTCTATCTGGAACAGCCGCGAGTGCCGGATTTCAATCCGCTTGTTCGTTCCAGGCAACCCAAAAAAGTCATTCACGTGCGTTGCATTGATGGGTGCTGAACGTCGCCACTTGCGGGGGGTCGATGACGAGCGCTTCGATTCGAAGATGGTCTGAAGCTCGGCTCGCGCCATGACCGCCTCCATCGTTGGAGCGGGGAGTATACTCCCGCGCGGTGACGAGGAACACACAACGAGCGGTCGTCGTCGCCGTCGGTCTGCTGGCGACGCTTGCGGCCGCCGATCCGCGTCCGATCTTCGGCGTCGGCGTGCTTCGGCGCGACGGCGTCATCATCCCGTTTGCCGCGTACGACGGGAAGAAATGGGTGGCCACCTGGCCGACGCCGACACGCCTGGCGTTGACGGTCCCGATCAGCGTGCGCAGCGTGCCGAAACGCTGGTGGGGACCCACCAAGCCGCTCGACACGTGGCAGGCGTGGACGGCGAACGGATCGCGCGCCGCGATGGTCGCGCAGCCCGATTGGGTCGACGTGCACTGCGTGCGACAGGTCGGGTTGCGCACGGACTACACGGTCGCCTCTGCGCCGCCGCCGACCGAGCAACCCTATCCGAAGGACGGCCTCGCGGTCTCGCCGCCGCAGCCCGTCGAGCCGATCGCCATCCTGGACCCGAGCGCCGCGGAGGTCCGGTCGTTCATTCCCGTGCTGCTCGACTCCTTCAATCGCGCCGAGCGCGAAGTCGAGGATCGCTTCGGTCATCCCATTGCCAGACGGGCACGCGAGGGCGTGGAGCCGACAATTGAAGCGGCCTATGCGGTCGGGGACGGCCCGCGCGTGTATTACGTCGAGGCGCTGCGATCGTACCGGCGGCTCGGACAGCACGCAGCGGAGTGCGCCGGCGTCGGGTTTGGGACCGGCTGGTTCGTGCGCGAGAACGAGAAGGTCCGATCGCTGGAGATGGCCGTCGACGTGCTGCCGTGCACTCGCCGCGGCGCCAGCTACATGCTGCCGCTCGGCGCGATGCGCATCAGCGGCCGGCTGTTCTGGTTGGCGCAGTTTGCCGGATGGAATCACGAGCGATTCGCCGTGATTGAAATCAAGCTCAAAGCCGTTGAGGCCGTGGTGAATGTGTGGGGAGGTGGATGTTGACTACCGACTCATTTAAACGTCGCAATCACCGGCGCGTGATCGCTCGTGCCGACGTCTTTCTGCACGACGCAGCTCGTCGCGCGCGAGGCGAGCGCGTCGCTCGCGAACACGTAGTCCAGCCGCCAACCGATATTGCGCTCGCGCATGTTCCGCCACGGCGGCCACCAGGTGAACAGCCCGTCGTTGTCCGGGTCGAGCGCGCGGCCGAGGTCGACGAATCCGTGGCTGACCAGGCGCTCGATCATCGCCCGCTCCTCGGGCAGTTGGCCGATCGCGCGCGGCTTGCGCTCCTTCGGGTGGACGTCGCGTTCAGTGCGCGCGACGTTCATGTCGCCGAGGATCGCGAGCCTCGTCTCGCGCGCGCGAACGCTTGCCGCCCATGCGTCCATCGCTTCGAGAAACCGCATTTTGGCGGGGAAGTCTTTTCCGCCGTTGGGCACGTACACCGAGGCGACCATCAGATCGCCCAGCGTCACGGTCGCGATGCGATTCTCGAAATCGAAATCCGGATGGGAAAACGCAGGCGGCTCCGGCGCGACGGCGTGGCTGACGTGAAGCGCGACGCCCGAGTAGCCTTTGCCGCCGTGCCACAGGCTCCAATAGCCCTCGATGCCAAAGAGCGCGGCGGGGATTTGATCGGGCGACGCCTTGAGTTCCTGCAGGCAGACGACGTCCGGACGCTCGCGCGCGATCCATTCGTGGACCTGCGCTTCACGCGCCCGGATGCCGTTGACGTTCCAAGTCGCGAGTTTCAGAACCGCGCGTGCGCTGCCTGACGCTCGGCCGCGGGAACGGCCATGACGTCGGCGTGGTCGGCGATGTGCTGCTTGACGATCGCTTCGGCCTTGGCCATCGCGTCGGCGTCGCCGTTGCGATACACCGCGTTGGCTTCGACCAGATCCTTCTGATGCGACGGCGTGGCGTCGATGCTCTCGTAAATCGCGGCCACGGGACACGCCGGCACGCACGCGCCGCAGTCGATGCACTCTTCCGGATGGATGTAGAGCATCGTCATTTGCGCGAACTCTGGTTCGTCCTTCCGCGGGTGGATGCAGTCCACGGGGCAGACGTCCACGCAGGCCGAGTCTTTGGTCTCGATACAGGGGTCGGTGATGATGAATGGCATGCTTGCACGTCTCCGTTAGGGGCTCTTCTGTGCGAGGCGTCCGGCGCGAACCGGACCTCGAGGCCAAAGAATTATACCCTGACAATCGGCAAAAACATCATGGGCGCGGGCGTCACCGCGTAGCCCATGGACTCGTAAAGCGGCTGACCGTCGCGGCTGGCGTTGAGCGCCACCGACGCGACGCCGGCTTCGCGACACCACGCGTGAATCGCGTCCATCACCAGCCGCGCCAAACCGCGGCGCCGATGCGCCGGCTCGGTG
>JACPZV010000401.1 GCA_016195295.1 Acidobacteriota bacterium | reverse complement strand
CTGCAGCAGCACCTGTTCGAGCGAGCGCACGGCGACGTTCATGTCAGATGTGGTAGCGCTCGGCGGCAAAGCGCGCGAGGTTCGCGGGGACGCGATACCAATCGATCGTTTCGGCGAGACCGCGCCTGAAACCGTCGCGACCGCCCCACGCAGGTGCCCACCCGAACAGCCGCCGGACTTTTGTGTTGTCCGCCCACAGCCGCTCGACCTCGGAGTGTTGCGGACGGACTCGGGATTCGTCGCAGACGATTTCAATCTCCGCATTCATGGTCTCGGCAATCAGGCGCGCCGTGTCGCCGATGGAGACCTCGAAATTACCGCCGAGGTTGACGACCTCGCCCAGCCCCTGATCCGAATTCAGGACGGCGATGAAACCCGCCACGGTGTCCTGCACGTAACTGAAGTCGCGCGTCGGTGAAATCGCGCCGAGCTTGATCCGGCGCTGGCCGCCGGCGATCTGCGTGATGATCGTCGGAATCACCGCGCGCGCGGACTGACGGGGGCCGTAGGTGTTGAACGGCCGCACCGTGACGACCGGCAGACCGAAGGAGGCGTGGAACGCGCGCGCGAGCTGATCGGCGGCGATCTTCGTGGCCGAATACGGCGACTGCGCCTGCAGAGGATGCTCCTCGGTGATCGGCACGAAGCGCGCCGTCCCATAGACCTCGCTGGTCGACGTGTGGACGACCCGCCGGACACCGAGCTCGCGCGCCGCCTGCAGCACGTTCAGCGTGCCCTTCACGTTGGTGTCCACGTAGGTGTCGGGCGAGTGATACGAATACGGAATCGAGATCAGCGCCGCCAGATGCAGGACGGCGTCGCGGCCTTTCATGGCCTGCACGACGCCACGCGGATCGCGAATGTCCCCGGCAAAGACATCCAGGCGACTCTTCAGTTCCGCCGGCGCGTAGTCGAGCCAGCCCCAGGAACCGAACGAGTTGTAGAGCACGAACGCCCGCACGTCGTCGCCGCGTCGCACGAGCGCTTCGGTCAGGTGCGATCCGATGAAGCCATCGGCGCCGGTGACCAGGACTTTCATCAGATCATGAACGCGGCCTTCACCGCGTCCCGCCGGAACATCTCCACGGTCTCGAGCGAATACGCCATCAGGTCCTTGCCAATCAACGGCAACTTGGCCAGGACGTCATTAGTCACCGTGATGACGTGACACCCGATGGCATCGGCCTGAAAAATGTTGAGCAGCTCGCGCGGGCTGGCCCAGATGAGCCGGCACTCAGGACGAGACCGCAGCCGCTCGACACACTCTCGCATCAACGGCACCGGATCGCGTCCGGTGTCCGCAACGCGTCCCGCGAACACGGAGATGTAGGCCGGAGTGCCTGGCGAGAGGCAGGCAGCCACGTCAGCGACTTGTTGCGGCGTCATCAGCGCAGTAATGTTCAGCTTCACGCCCGCTCGGGACAACGACGTCATGAGCGGTCCCGCGAACTCCCCCTTGGTATTCGTCACGGGAATCTTCACGTTGACGTTACGGCCCCATTCGGCGATGGCCAAGGCTTGGCGCTCCATCTCCGTGAACTCGTCAGAAAAGACCTCGAACGAGACTGGACGATCGGAAACGATTCTCAATACCTCGAGCGCGAAGGCGCGGTAGTCCGAAATGTTCGCCTTACGCATCAGCGTCGGATTCGTGGTGAATCCCTTGATCACCGGATTGCCGGCCATCGTCGCAATGCTGGCCAGGTCGGCGCCATCGGCGAAGATCTGAATCTTGAGATCGGCCAGCGTGGGCATCATCCTCTCCAAGGGGCTCCGGCTCTCGCTAGAGAGCGGCCGCCAGAATCATCGCGGCGGCTTCCCGCAGGGATTCGACGACGGCGTCTGGATCGAGCGCGGGCTTCTCGGCATAACCGCTGCCGACGAGAATCGTCTTGCACCCGGCTGCTCGGCCCGCCTCAATGTCGCGCCAGGTGTCGCCGACCATGTAGGACTGCTTCAAGTTGACGTCCCATTCCTCGGCCGCCTGCAACAGCATCCCCGGTTTGGGTTTTCGGCACGCGCACTGATCGCCGTCGACGTGAAAGCAGGCTTTAATGTCATCCACGTCGATGCGCGCGCGCAGGTGCGCGTGAATGGCCTCCACGGTCTCGCGGCTTTGCACGCCGGTCGCCACGTCCGGTTGATTGGTCACGACGATGACGAGAAACCCGGCCTGCCGCAGGGACCGAACCGTTTCCGGCACGCCGTCGATCAGATCGAGCTCCGCCAGCGATGTGGGCGCGTACGCTCTGCCGTTCTTCAGCAGCGCGCGATTGATCACGCCGTCGCGATCGACGAAGACGCCGCGCGTCACTGCCCGGCGCCTTTCTTCGATGCCAGGCCTTCCCACTTGTTCTCCTGGATCATCAGGCCCGGATGACAGACGAGACAGTGCCAGATGACCGCCTGAAACGCTTCCGAATGCGGGGTGATCTGATCGGCGTCGACGGTCGGCACCACAATCACTTCATCGCCGACCCGTTTCGTGTAGCCACCGTCTCGTCCGACGATGCCGTACACGGTCAGCCTGCGGCGCTTCGCTTCGTTCAACCCGCGCACGATGTTGACGCTCACCTGGCGCTCGAGGTCACCGCCGCCGACCGACAGCACGAGCACGGCGTCCTTGTCGTTCGCGCGGCTCGTCCGCAGCCACGCCTCGAACACGGTCTCCCATCCTTCATCGTTGGTCCGGGCGGTGAGCTCCGCCACGTTGTCGCACGGCGTGGACGCCTCGATGCCCGTCAGCTTCCGGAAGTCGTTCACGGCGTGGCTGCAGTTCGCGGCGCTCCCGCCCACGCCCAGGAGAAACAGGCGGCCGCCGCGATCTCGCAGGCGCGCGAGGCCAGCGGCCATGCGCTCCACGGCGTCGGGATCGATGGCTCGAGCGATTTCGGCGGCGCACGCAAGATAGCGTTGCGAGTGGGACATCCCTGGTCTCAGGACGCGACGGTCCTGTCCTCAGCCACGAGACGCGTCCATGACGAGTTGCGCGAAGGACAAATCCCAGGCCGTATCGATGTCGACCGAGCGCTCGAACGGCATGATGTAGGCGGCCGTGCGCTGCGTATTCCACGTCCCGATGGAGAGCAGGACCTGGCGGCTTGCGGCGTAGATCGCGCCGTTGAGTCGATAGAGCGGCGGAAGCTCTTGCCGATTGGCGGTCGGCTGCGCCTGCGCTACGTAATCGTGCACCCAGCCGTCGCCGTCGACGGTCTTCATCCAGTACGGATGATGCTCGACGGCGGTCACGCTGACGACGCTGCTGGCGCCGCGCTCCCCCAGCAGTTTCACCGCGGCGTCGATGTCGGCCGCCGTCCGCAGCGGCGACGTCGCCTGAAGTTGAACGACGATGTCCGGGCGATACCCTTCGTGCTCGTCGAGCCACTCCACTGCGTGGACGATCGGCGCGACACCGGGCGTGTCGTCCGCCGCCAATTCGCGCGGGCGCATGAAGGGCACGTCGGCGCCGCCCGCGCGCGCGACGCTCGCGATTTCGGCATCGTCGGTGGTCACAATCGTGCGAGTGATTGAGCGCGCGTGTCTCGCGGCTTCAATCGTCCACGCGATCAACGGCTTACCGCCGAGCAATGCGATGTTCTTCCGCGGGACTGACTTGGAACCGCCGCGGGCCGCGATGACGGCGAGGACTCCTGCCACTATTTGAAACACTCCGCGCCCTTCACTTACACAAATACCGTATCTCTCGTCATGTTCAGTACCTGAACGAGTCGAAAGTCTGTCCCTCCCATCCCTAAATGTCAAAAAATGTCAAGCGTTGGCAGGTCACAACAGGAACCGAAAAAATGTACACGCCAAGGCTCAGTACGGCCGGAACCAGCCCCGTGCGGCGTAGTAGCCGATCCCAGCGACCTCGTGCGCGACGCGCTCGGTAAGGGCGAACCCCTCGGGAGACGGCAACACCCACTTCGGCCACGACGCGCTGAGCAATGGATCGCGCGCGATCGCCGGAATCACGGACACGCCCACGGCGTGAAACGCGCCGACCGAGCGCCGCATGTGAATATCTCCGGTGACGAGGATCACGCGGTCGGTGTGAAGCACGCGCAGCATGGGCGCGATGAGTACCGCTTGATCGCGCGTCGACATCGACTGATCTTCCAGCAGGATCTGCGATGCCGGCACGCCGAGTCCCACCATCGCGTCACGCATCGTGATAGCCGTCGCACGAGTGGGCGAGACAATGCGGCCGCCCGAGCTGATCACCCACGCATCCGGATAGGCACGATACAGACGCATCGCTTCCCACACTCGTGCGGCGGCCGGCAGATCGAGCGTCCAGAGCGTCTCGTGGTCCCAGTTCATGACGATGTGGTCCGCCGAGCCGAGCACAACGATCGCGGTACGTCCGTATCCGGGCGAGGCGTCGACGGGCTGATAGCCCCAGACCAGGAGCCGGCTCGCCGCGTAGGGCACCGCATACACACTGCTCAAGGCAAAGCCCACGCTTACGCCGAGCAGCCAGAAACGCGCCGCTCGCGACGTGGGCCCGGCGAGACAGCCAGAGGGCTCCCGCGCCGAACGCTACGACGACGGCGGTGAAAGAAAAGACTGGCGAGTTGCGCGCGCGTGCGAGCCCACGCCGCGCCTACGCCGGCGGTCGACAACAGCGCGAAGGCGCGACCCGCGTATCGAGCAAGGGCACGGTAGTAGGTCGGGGCCGTCGGACCCGCCGCTGCAGCTCGCTCGCCTGAAAGGCTCGCGCTACGAGGACGAAGGGCTGAAGGCTGAGGGCTGCCGGCCGACGAAACCAGCAGGCCGGTCTCGCCGTCAGTCACACAGTCGCGATACATCTCCGTGTCCGCATAAATCCCCGCGACGCGGCACGCCGCGTACTCGCGGAACTTCGTCGCGGTCTTGCACTGATAGAAAAGATCGCCGGGCATCGGCGCCAAGCCGATGTCGAAGCCCGCGCGCGCGAATTCCCTGAAGTACCGATCGTAGTCGCGCACGAACTCGCGGAACCGCACGCGGGGATGACCCTCGAGCTCGCGGAAGCGCGGCCCCAGATCGTCACGTCCACGTTCGCGTGTTCGTCGAGCACGCGCTTGAGCGGCTCGACGAGGACAGCGCCGATTCCATCCTGCTGCCGGCTCGTGGCGTACACAATGTGCACGGGATCCGAATCTCGCTTCGGAGGCTCGGCCGGCATCAGCGACCACTCGACCGGGCCGTCCGCGCGAACGACGTTGGCGTTGAACGGCTGCAGATACCGCGCGAGCGCCGGCGCGTAGGCGCGGACGAGCGCCGCCTGCGCGAGCGCTTGCCGAACCGCCGCCTGCCGTCCCGGCGCGCGATGAAAGTCGAGTCCGGGTTCATCGGGCAGCGGCTCGAGCAGGTTCTCGTCGACGTCGTAAAGCAGCGGCGTTCTCGTCTCGCGCGCGTAGTCGAGGATCCATGCGTGTGAGGGATCGATGGTGTGACTCAGGACGAGCACGTCGGCTCGTTCGATTTGCCGACGCCGCACGAGAAAATGAAATGTGAGATCGAGATCGATCGCGCCCGCCTCGTGAAGACGCATGAGCGGCTTCGCGACGTTGATGACCGTGGACGGAAACACGCCGGGGATGGCGGCGAAAACCCTTGGACGGCGATCGCTCGTGCCGAGTCCAAAAGGACTCGGCCTGCGAATCGCGGTCACAGAGTCGCCACCTTCGCATGGGCGGCCGCGCGATGCCGGGCGCCCTCGACCGCCTCGCTGATCGCCGTCACCATTTTCGGGGCGTTCGTTCTTAGCGAGTAGTCGGCCTCGATAGACCGCCGTCCCGAAGCGCCGAGATCAGCGCGCAGCGACGCGTTCGACAACAGTAGGCCGCCCTTCTCAACCCACTCCGCCGGTGTGGACGCGAGCAGGCCGTTGACGCCGTCCTGGATCATTTGCTGGTTAACGCCGACCGGCGCAGCCACCACCGGCACGCCGCAGGCCATAAACTGAATCGCCTTGAACTCGCACTTCCCTCTCGCCCGCTCATCGTCGGACAGCGGGTAGACGCCGATGTCGCACGTGTTGAAGAGCGAGACCTCGGCGTCGAGCGTCCAGGGCACGTTCTCGACGTTCACGCCGGGAATGCGCAACTCTTCACCCGCGCCGCAGACGCGCAGCACGAAGGGATGCGTGCGCGCGACGTCTCGAAAGATCGCCACCGCGGCCACGACGTACGAAAAGAACTCGTACCGGGCCGTGTAGAAGCGATCGAAAACGGAGCGCGAATGACGACGACCGGAATCAAGCACACGTCAGCGAACAGGATGTAGCGGTTACCCATGACAGGTTGCTACGCGAAGCCCCGCGAAACGCGCCGGATGTCTCAAAGATTAACCTTCCGACCGAGAGTCGGATACGAACGAGCTCGACGACGGCGGCTATGTCTCACAGCCAGACCACGCGATCGAGAGACACACGCAGAGCGAGAACCTCCGCCCGTAACGCGTCGGTGTTGCCGAATGACATGACGACCAGCCGATCGAACGGCTGTCCATTCAGGACGAGGCCGTCGACCTGTTCGGGAGAGCAGACGCTCAAGTTGAAGAAGCGCTTCGTCCGGGTCCCATCGACAACGCCGACAAGCTGCAGATCCGTCTCGGCAAGGCAGACGTAGCCGATTTCCGCGACCTCGCCCGCACCGTAGAACACAATGCGCTTCGGAGTTCCCGTCGCTCCGTCCCCCGGCCAGTCGGCCGAGAGGGCGGAAAACTGCTGCTGAATGCGGTCTCTGGTCTGTTTATAGAACTGAAGGCTGCTCTCGAAATAGGCGCGGGACATCCTGGTTTTCTCGGCGATTCCCGCCGGCGTGATGAGATACCCCACGCGGTTGGGCTTGATGTGGATGACGCGCACCCATCCTTTTCGTACGAGACGCTTGACGAGCAGATTCGTCAATCCCAGCGCAATCCCGAGCTTCTTGGCCACCGATCGCTGCGAGACACGGTGGTCCGACTCGAGAGCGTCGAGAATTCGGCGGGAGTGGTGTTCGTGGGCAGGCGCCGAAGACACGGGCGTCAGCGAGAGATCACGGATGGTTTGAGAATTCGGGGCGCCGCAGCTTCAAGGAACGCGTCTCACGCATACATGAGCCGCCGCCGCTTTGGTTCGGGGACGGGATCACCGAATTCTCTTGCGGTGTCGATCCACAGCTGCATGGCAGCCTTGGCGTTCCCGAGCGCGGCTTCCTGTGTGTCACCGTGG
This sequence comes from Acidobacteriota bacterium, assembly GCA_016195295.1. Classification (GTDB taxonomy): domain Bacteria; phylum Acidobacteriota; class Vicinamibacteria; order Vicinamibacterales; family CAVVIG01; genus SRVP-36. The sequence continues at coordinate 307 of JACPZV010000401.1, read as the reverse complement.
GCCATACAACCGGGCAACTCTGGCACCTCGGCCACAAACACTCCATCCTCGTCGCTCCAGTAGAGGATGATCTCGTAGTTCAGCGTCACTCCTGGCCTCCGAGTCTGTACTTCAGAATTATCGCGCGAACCTGGCGCTCTGAAGCAACCGTGGTGGAAGTCGGACCGCGTCCTTCATGGCTGGGACGAAGCCGGCGGTCGTGTCATAGCCAGAACACGCGATCGAGAGGAACGCGCAAAGCGAGAATCTCCGCCCGCAACGCGTCGGTGTTGCCGAATGACATGACGACCAGCCGATCGAACGGCTG
>JACPZV010000400.1 GCA_016195295.1 Acidobacteriota bacterium | reverse complement strand
CTGCTTCTGGACCGACGGCGCCATCTTCGACACGTCCGGGAGCGCCACCGGCAGCAGCGCTCGGCCGTCGGGATCGGTCGGCGCCGATCGCTCGCTCCTCTCTCGCGACCCGCCCCGCGATCCCGCGTCGGTGCGCGACCTGCATCCGCCGCCCGCGAGCGCGAAGACCAGCGCCCAGGCCGCAACGCCCTTCGACGCGCGCAGGGCGCCTCGAGCGTGTCGAGGGGCGCCGCCCGGCGCGCGCCGCGTCATCGTCCGCTGCCTTCCTTCAACGTTATCCACCGATCGACCGCGACGTCCGGCCACTCCTCGGCGCGGCCGCTCGGCCACTGCACGCGGACTTTCACGTTCTCCGCCGCCCGCCCAAGCCCCACGAGCACGCGCGGGTCGTTCGCGGATCCGTAGCTGCCGTCCGAGTGCACGCGCCGCCAGAGCTTGGATCCGTCGCCGCGAATCACGGCAACCGTGGCGCCGAGCATGTCCCGTCCCTGCTTGCCAACGGCGCGCAGACCCAGCCAGTGATTGCGGTTGCCGATATTGTTCACGAGCAGCCGCAGTCGTCCTCCGTCGTTGCCCACGACCACGTCCACGTCGCCGTCATTGTCGATGTCGCCGAACGCCGCGCCGCGACCCGACTCCGACAACGTGAACGCGGCGCCGGCCCGATCGGTGACGTTCTCGAATCGGCCGTCGCCGAGGTTCCGGAAGAGCGCCTTCCGCTGATCGTACGGAAACGGCTGGTTCGTTCGCCCCTCATTGGCGACGATCGTGCCGTTCACGATGAGAAGGTCGAGCCATCCGTCGTTGTCGAAGTCGAACCACGCCGTACCCCAGCCTGTGAACGGCAGGCTCAACGGTCCGAGCGACGACGCGGCGCTCGCGTCTCGAAATCGTCCCGACCCGTCGTTGACGTACAGGTTCGCGCCCTGACCGGTGAGCTCGGTCATCACCAGGTCTTCGTCGCCGTCGCCGTCGAAGTCGCCGGCGTCCACGCCCATGCTCGCCTCGGCCTTGCCCTCGGCGGTCAGTGCGACGCCCGCCAGCAGCGCCGTTTCCCTGAACGTGCCGTCCCGTTGATTGATCCACAGCAGATTGGGTTCGCCGTTGTTGGCGACGTAGATGTCGATCCACCCGTCGCCGTTGAAATCGGCCGTCACAACGCCGAGCGCCGGCCCGAATTTTCCCCCGACGAGCGCCTTGGCGCTCACGTCGACGAATTTTCCGTTTCCGAGGTTTCGATAGAGCCGGTCGGCCCGTCCGCCGAAAATCTGCGGCGGGCAGTAGTCCCGCGCGCCGGCCATGTTGGGACAGAACCGGTCGTTCTTCAGCGTGTAGTTGACGTTGTAGCCGACGTAGAGATCCAGCCAGCCGTCGCGGTCGTAATCGAGGAACGCCGCGGAAACCGCGACGCCGGGCTCGCTCTGAATCCCACTGCGATTCGAGATGTCGGTGAAGGTTCCGTCGCCATTGTTGTGGAACAGCTGGTTCGTTCCAAAGTTGGTGAGCAGGAGATCGACCCAGCCGTCGTTGTCGACGTCCGCAGCCGCGACGCCGAGACCGTACTGACGCGCGTTGATGCCGCTCTGCTCCGTCACGTCCGTGAAGTGCAGCACGCGCGTGCCGTCGGCACGAACCTGCAGATCGTTACGGAACAGCCGGCCCGTGAGGGGCTTCGAATCGCGGGGGGGAATCCCCGCCTCCGCGAACGCGTCGGCGTGGCCTCGCCGGAGCGCTCCGCGCGAAGGCGGGAGTGCGGTCCGCGGATCCGCCTCCGACGCCAGCATCCGTCCCTGCACGACGTAAACGTCCAAGTCGCCGTCGTTGTCGTAGTCGAACAACGCGACGCCCGGCGGCAGGATTTCTGGATAGAGAAACTGCCCGGTGGCGCCGTTGAAGTGCACGAAGTCGAGCCCCGTCTCTTCGGCGCGGTCGGTGAACCACTCGTCCTGCGCGGGCGCGGCGCGCGTGGGCTTGTGGTTCACGGGCGAACCCGCCCGGTTCGAATCGCCGGCGCATCCCGCCACGACGAGTGCCACAAGTACGGTCACTGAAGAAATGGCCGCACGACGACCGGACACCATCTGCGCGTGTGGAGCGGAGGATAGCATACCGGGTCGACCAGCCCCATCAGGCCGCGTGTCAGAAACGGAACAGCCGATTGACTTTGACGATGAGCGCGCCGTTCTGCAGGTCCGAAAATCCCTGCGTGAGCGTCTCGCGCTCCTCGTTGTAGACGACGAACAGCTCGCTCCCCGGCCGGTACTCCCAGCGCAGCCGCACGTTCGCGCTGGTGTGGCGCGTGGTCGAGTTGTACTGCACGAGCGCGCTCACAAACATCAACGGCGTCATCGTATAGGTGACGCGCGACCCGACAAGGTTGGTGGCGAAGGACCCGTCGGGAAGATCAATCCAGTTGATCGAGACGTTGGGCTCGAGTGAGAACCGCGGCGACAGGTTGACGCGCGTCCGGCTGAACCCGACGCTGGTCCGATGCCCGTTGTAGAACGCGCCGCGTTCGACGAGGAGGTTGCCCGACACGGGGCGTTGCTGGCCGAAGGTGTATCCGACCCGGCCGATCGCGAAATCGTACGCGCCAACAGGGACCTTCGCCGCCGGCGTGACGGCGAACGGCTGCGCGAGTCGCTCGAAATCACCGAGGAGGCCGACGCTGAATCGATCGCTATTCTGGAGCTCTATGGCGAACTCGCCATCCGCGGTCCGTGTTTGCAGCGACCCGGTGCTGTCCTCGACGTAGGTGTAGGTCCCGATGCCGGAGAACTTGCGGACGGATTTGATCCGGTTCGGCCGCGGGCTGAAGCGGACCTGACCGAAGCTCTCGCGGATGTTGCGACGACGCACGTACCCAACCTCCGGATTGAACGCGTCGCCGACGACGAGTCGATCGAGCTGCAGGCCGTAGCGATCGCCGGCATATTCCATTTGCGCGCGGTAACTGGTGTCCCGCCCGGTCAGACCGGGCGTCCTTGTCTTCGCCCAGTAGGTGTTGAGCGACAGGTTGGCGAAGAACGCGAACGTGCCGTCGACGCCGTAGGCGTCATTCGATCCGGTCCCGCTCTGCGCCGCCGAACGCGTCGTGGCCATGACACCGACGGCGCTTCGCCGCAGGATGTCGCGCCGCAGACGCAGCACCGAAAAATTGGTGGCCTCCGCGCCCGCCTTGGGCGCGTCGCGCGTGCCGATGTCGATCGCACCGATGCTGAAGCGGCCCGCGCGGCCCGTCAGCCGGCCACCGGCCAGAATCGGCACCGCCAGGCCCTGATTGCCGATCTGATTGAGGCCGATGCGCCGGCTGTAGAACAGCAGCGGCGTGTCGCCGCTCGGCTGCGACGCGCCGGTGGTCGCTGAGGCACCGAAGGCAAACGTGCCCTGGTTCTCCAGGAAGAACTCGCGTTTTTCCGGGAAAAAGAGGCTGAAGCGTGTCAGGTTCACCTGCTGCTCGTCGGCTTCGACCTGCGCGAAATCCGTGTTGTACGTGAGGTCGGCCGTGAGACTTTGCGTGAGGCCGTACTTCACGTCGAGCCCCACGTCTCCGTCTGGGTGGTTCACGATCGCCGGCGCCGCCGTGTGATCCGTGGTCAGATCGGCGACAACGTAGGGCTTCACCTCGATGTTCCTCGAGCGCGGAGGCGCATCGATGCCGTTCAGCGTCGGAAAGAGCGACGCGGCAAAACTGCCGCGGCCGATGCCGTACGCCGCGGGAACGCGGGCGAGAAAGGAAATCTCGTTCTTCCACTTGTTGTTGCGGCGCGCGTTGAAGCCCCAGACCTGTGAGGTGCCCGGCCGGTATCGCAGCGACTTGAACGGAATGGCGGCCTCGACCGTCCAGCCGCCGGCAAAACGCCCGACGGCGAGGTCCCAGACGGGATTCCAGTCGCTGTTGTATTGCCGCTCATTGGCGCTCTGTCCGTCAGTCCGGGCACCGAGTGGATTGACTTCGAACTGGTAGGCGTTGCGGCCGTCGTGGAACGTGTCCAGTGAAAAGCCCACGCAGTCGCCCATCCGGATGTTGTTACTGTCGCGCCGCATTTCATTCGCGACCATGAGGTCCGGACGGCTCTCCCACGCGCGCATGGCGACGTACACGGCGTGTTGATCGAAGAAAACCCAGACCTCGGTCTTCTCCGTCGCCGCCTCGCCAGCTCTCGGTTCCATCTGAATGAAGTCGGAGATCGGAGGAACCGTGGTGTACACCGTCTCATCGAGGTGACCGTCGATGTGCAGAGGAGCACTGAGGCGGACAGCCTGGATGGTCGCCCTTCCCGTACTCGGGTCACGAGTGAAGACAGCAGGCTGAACCGGCGGCGATTGTGCTGCCGCGGCATTCGCGATTCCCGGCAACGTCCAGAGAACGATACCGGCGGCGCGGGCGAGACGAATCACTTCCACTCCTCGCGCTGTTGGTAGTTGTCGTGACGGGCGGGTCCAGTCAGGGAACGTGGCGTCAGCGCACGACGACAACGGTCACTTCGTCGTACCCCGTGAGCGCGCCATCGTCGGCGAGGCTGCGCAGCACGTAGGTGCCGGGCTCGGAGAACGTTGCCTGCACCGTCAGGGTGCCATCGGCCGGCATCTCGGGAGCCACCCACACCGGCGCCCACGGAGAATTCGCGCCGGCCCGCGTGTCCTCCCAAACTTTTACCTGCTCGGGCGTGAAGGTCACCTTGCCGGGGCCGCGATACACAAACCAGGAGAGATGCAGGCCCACGTTCTTGCCCACGGTTACTCTGGACGGCGGCAGCATGGCGCGATTGGGCCGAAGAGTATTCTCCGACTCGGTCGCCGTTGCAGCTGCGGCGTCAAGCCGCGCGGTATTTCGAACGGCCGCTCCCGCGAAACCGGCCCCGCGGGGCTTCGGGATCCCATCGTCCGCGACGTGAGCGACGAGCGACACGGGCTGCCCCACTTTGAACGTTCGGCCTGTCAGCTCTTCGATCCGGACCGTCGGTGCTTTGTTGCTCCGCACTTCCGGACTGCTCGTGCCGGCGCCGAGCGCGCCCGTTTCCGAAGCCTTGACCACGTCATCGACGACGTAGTCGTAGCGGAGCGTCGCGTACGCCTTCTCTGTTTTGCCGTGCGTGGTGAGCGTCCAGATCAGCTCGTCCTTGGCGCTGAAGCCGCTCGGCACTTTGACCCTGAAGACGAACCGGTTGCGCCGCGGCAGGAAATGCGTGGGCTGGCCCTGATCGG
>JACPZV010000399.1 GCA_016195295.1 Acidobacteriota bacterium | reverse complement strand
GGAGCGCGCGCGAGCGCGGCGCGCGAGTCCTGACCGGCGGCGACCGACTGACAGACGAGGCGCATCGCCACGGGTTCTTCCTGGCGCCGACGCTGGTCGAGAACGCCGCGCCCGGCGACGACATTTCCACGCTCGAGCTGTTCGGTCCGATTGCGTGCCTCTATCGCGTGAAGGACTTCGCGGAGGCGCTCGCGCTCGCGGATAGGTCCGCGTACGGCCTGACCGCCTGCATCCACACGCAGAACGTGCATCGCGCGCTGCTCTTCGCGCGCAAGGTCGCGGCGGGCGTGGCCGTGGTCAACGCAGGCACGTTCGGCAGCGAGCCGCACATGCCGTTCGGCGGCGTGAAACAGTCGGGCAACGGATCCCGCGAGCCGGGCACCGAGGCGCTCGACGTTTATTCCAGCGTGAAGGACGTGTACATCAATCTCGATCCCGCCCGCGTTTGAGCGCCAGGCCCAGCATCGTCGCCCTGATTCCGGCGCGATCCGGATCGAAGCGCGTGCCGGACAAGAACATCCGCGTGCTCGGCGGTCATCCGGTGCTCGCCTACGCGATCGCCGCGGCCCTCGATAGCGGCGTGTTCGCCGACGTCATCGTCTCGACCGACGATGAACGCTACGCGGACGTCGCGCTGCACTACGGCGCGAGCGTCCCGTTTCTCCGGCCGACGCGGTTCGCCAGCGACACGTCGCCGGACATCGAATGGATCGAACACCTGTTGTCGCGTCTGTGCGACGGCGGCCGCGAATTTCAGTGCTTCAGCCTGTTGCGTCCCACGAGTCCGTTTCGACAGCCCGACACGATTCAGCGCGCGTGGAACGCGTTCACGGCGGAATCGGGCGTCGACTCGCTGCGCGCCGTCGAGCGCTGCCGCCAGCATCCCGGCAAGATGTGGATCGTGCGCGGCCGTCGCATGATGCCGCTGCTGCCGCTTGGCCCCGCCGATCAGCCGTGGCACAGCAGCCAGACGCAGACGCTGCCCGAGGTCTACGTCCAGAACGCCTCGCTCGAGATCGCGTGGTCGCGCGTGGTGTTCGACGGCCGCACGATCGCCGGTGATGTCGTGATGCCGTTTCTCACCGAGGGCTTTGAAGGCTTCGACGTCAACACGCGTGAAGACTGGATGCTGGCCGAGCGGTTCGTCGAGCTCGGCGAGGCGAGATTGCCGACGGTCAGTCAGAAACCGTATCACGTGTGACTTGTAACGTATGACTTGTAGCGTATGACTTGTAGGCCGGGTCCTTCCGGACCCGGCTCGCAGGCGGGTCCAAAAGGACCCGCCCTACAGACGCTCAATGTGAAATCTTCGTGATCGATCTTCAGTACGTCCCCCAAGACGAGTTCGCGCGTGTGCTCGCGCTGGAGGCCGATCGCGTCCGCAAAACGGCGCTGTTCGCGGACCTCTGCCGGCTCAACGCGCTGTACATGATCACGCGCGCCGGATCCGGGCACATCGGCACGAGCTTCAGTTGTCTGGACGTCGTCAGTTGGCTCTACCTGAACGAGCTGACCGCGGCCGACGTGTTCTTTTCGTCGAAGGGGCACGACGCGCCCGCGCTCTACGCCGTTCTGACGGCGCTCGGCAAACTGCCGTTCGACAAGATTCACGCGCTGCGGCGGCTCGACGGCTTGCCGGGCCACCCCGACGTCGCCACGCCGGCGATCGAAGCGAACACGGGCTCGCTCGGCATGGGCCTCTCGAAAGCCAAAGGCATGCTGCTCGCGAATCGCGTGCTCGGCCGTGAGGGCCGCGCGTTCGTGCTGACGGGCGACGGCGAATTGCAAGAAGGCCAGTTCTGGGAATCGCTCCTCTCGGCCGCGAACACGCGGCTGGGCAACCTGACCGCGATCGTCGATCACAACAAGATTCAATCCGACATCTGGATCTCGCGCGTCAGCGATCTCGGCGACCTCGAGGCCAAGCTGTCGAGCTTCGGCTGGCACGTCGCGCGCGTCGACGGCCACGACCTCGGCGCGATCGCGCGGACGTTCGCGTCGCTCGCGAGCGCGGTCGACCGGCCGAAGATCGTGATCGCCGACACGATCAAGGGCCGCGGCGTCTCGTTCATGGAAGGGACGGCGTTGCGCCCGGACGATCGTCTCTATCGGTTCCACAGCGGATCGCCGGACGACGAGACGTATCTCAAGGCCGTGCCGGAGATCGTGGAGCGCGTCAACGCGGCGCTGTCGTCGATGCGCGCGGCAGCCGTGCGGCTCGAGTCTCTGCCGCGCCCGGAACGGCCGATGCCGCGTCGCCCGCAGCGGCTCGTCGCGGCGTACTCGCGTGCGCTCGTCGATCACGCCGGCCGCAACCCGCGCATCGTCGCGTTCGACGGCGACCTCGCGCTCGACACCGGGCTGCTGCCGTTTGAGGCCGCGTACCCGGATCGATTCATCGAATGCGGCATCGCCGAGCAGGACATGGTGTCGCAGGCCGGCGGCGCCGCGCTCAAGGGTCTGCTGCCGGTCGTGCACTCGTTCGCGTGCTTCCTCTCGGATCGGCCGAACGAGCAAATCTTCAACAACGCGACGGAGCGCACAAAAGTGATTTACGTCGGCTCGCTCGCCGGCCTCGTGCCCGGCGGGCCGGGCCATTCGCATCAGTGCGTGCGCGACATCGCGGCGCTCTCCGCGGTGCCCGGGCTCGTGTTGATCGAACCGAGCACCGAGCGCGAAGTCGACATGGCGGCCGCCTACTGCTTTGCGGAGACGACGCGCGAGAGCTGCTATCTCCGTCTCGTGTCCGTGCCGTGGGACGTGCCGTTCGAGTTGCCCGCGGATTACGAGCTGCTCGAGGGCCGCGGCGTCACGCTCGTGCCGGGCCGCGACGCCGCGCTCGTCGCGTACGGGCCCGTGATGCTCGGCGAAGCCGTGCAGGCCGCGGAGCTGTTGCGCGACCGGCACGACATCAGTCTGGCGGTCGTCAACCTCCCGTGGCTGAATCGCGTCGACCGGATCTGGTTTGCGTCCGTCGTGCGCGATGTGCCGGCCTTGTTCACGCTCGACAATCATTTCATTCACGGCGGTCAAGGCGACATGCTGCTGCGGACGCTGGCCGAGCTGTCGTTGCCGAACGAGCGCGTGGTGCGCCGGCTCGGCGTGACCGACGTCCCGGTGTGTGGGCGCAACGACGAAGTGCTGCGCGCCCACGGGCTCGACGCCGCCGGATTGTGCGACACGATTGTCGCCACGTTGGCGTTGCGGGCGGACCCCGCGAACCGGCGGGTCCAAAAGGACCCGCCCTACGACACGGAAGTAGGCCGGGTCCTTTCGGACCCGGCTGACCGGCGGGTCCAAAAGGACCCGCCCTACACGGTCACGAAATGACGGCATTCGCTCCACAGGTCCGTGCGCTCAAGCGGATCGTCCGGCGCGTCTATCCAGTGAAAGTCGATCAACCACGCTGGCCCGACTTGCTGGGGGCCGCGGACTACGCCGACCTGCGCCGGCGCGTGGCGTCGCTGCCCGCCGATGCGCCCCGCGTGCTGCTCGCGCCGAGCATCGGCCATCCGGCGATGACGACGCTGGACAGCGTGCTGGCCGTGGCGCTGACGCTGCGCGGCGCGCGCGTCGACGTGCTGTTGTGCGACGAACTGCTGCCCGCGTGTCAAAGCTGTTTGCTCGGCAAGCTGCAGGACGAGTGGGTGGTCAACGAATTCATCCCGCACGGACCGCGCCGCGAGCTCTGCCGCTCGTGCCACGCGCCCGCCGACGCGATGTTCAAGACGCTCGGCGTCAGCGTGCTGCACTACGGCGACTTTGTCCTCGACCGCGAAGAAGACGACGCGTGGCGCCTCGCGCGGGCGCTCACACGCGACGAGATCTCCGCGTACGTCTCCGACGGCTTCCCGATCGGCGAACACGCGCGCGCCGGCGCCATTCGCTTCTTCGCGCGCACCAGCCTGGAGCGCGAGCCGCACGGCGACGACGTGCTGCGCCGTTTTTTTGCGGCGGCGCTCATCACCCGAGCCTCAATCGAGCGCCTGTTGAAGACGAGGCCCTACGCCGTGGCGTCGTTCAATCACGGCATCTACGTCCCGCAGGGTATCGTCTGTGCGGTCGCGCGCCGCTATGGGGTGCGGGTCGTCAACTGGATCCAGTCGTACCGGAAGAACTCGTTCATCTTCAGCCACGGCGACACGTACCACCACACGCTCATGAACGAGCCCGTGTCGAACTGGGTGGACCTCGACTGGAACGACGAGCGCGACGCCGAGCTGATGTCGTATCTCAAGAGCCGCTGGAGCGGCTCGCAGGACTGGATCTCATTCAGCCGCGCCGCCGAAACCGAGCCTGATGCCGTCGCGCGCGCGACCGGCATCGATTTCAGCAAGCCGTCGATCGGCCTCCTCACCAACGTGATGTGGGACGCGCAGCTCCATTACCCGCAGAACGCGTTTCGCGACATGTGGGAGTGGCTCGCGACCACGATCGCGTACTTCACCGCGCGGGCGGACCTGCAGCTCATCATCCGCGTGCACCCGGGCGAGCTGCGCGGTCACATCCGATCGCGCCAGCCGATCGCCGACGAGATTCGGCGCGAGATCGGCGCGCTGCCGCCGAACATTCACCTGATTGCGCCCGAGAGCCCGATCAGCACCTACGCCGTAATGGCGCAGTGCGACAGCGTGCTCATTTACGGCACGAAGACCGGCGTCGAGCTGACGAGCCTCGGCATTCCCGTGATTGTCGCCGGCGAAGCGTGGATCCGGAACAAGGGCATCACGACCGACGTGCGTTCGCCCGAGCACTACCGGGAACTCCTCGACAGCCTGCCCTGGAACCGCCGGCTGGATGCGGCGACCGTGGCACGCGCGAAGAAGTACGCCTATCACTTCTTCTTCCGGCGGATGATTCCGTTGACGGTCATCAAGCCGACGGTGGGCAAGGCCTGGAGTCCGTACGCGGTGAACGTGGCTGGACTGCGCGACCTCGAAGCCGGGCGCGACGCCGGCCTCGACACGATGTGCGACGGCATCCTCCTCGGTTCCGCCTTCACCTACGACGATCAACCCGCGCGGGCACTGGCATGCTGACGACTCCCGGTGACGCTGCCGCGTTGCGCGTCTGCCACGTCTGCGGGACGACGCTCGAGTCCCATTACTTTGCGAATCTCGGGCGCGGACTGCACGCGCGCGGCCTGACCGTGTCGGGTGTCAGCCTCATCGATCCCGTCGCGCCCGCGTGGCTGCGCGAGATCGGCGGCGAGTATCTGTGGCTGAATGCGCCGCGCAAGACGGCCTACGCCGGCGACGTTCTCCGTCTGGCGCGCTGGCTGCGCGCGCGCGACGTGGACATCGTGCAGACGCATCTGGTCGACGGCGCGATCGCGGGCATCGCGGCCGCGCGCCTCGCGCGCGTGCCGCTCGTGATTCTCACGCGGCATCACACGCGGGAAGTCGAGATGATCGGCACGCGGTTCCACGTCTGGTGCGATCGCGTGCTCACGCGCTGCGCCGATCGCGTCGTCGGGCTCTCGCAGGCGGTCAAGACGCAGATGGTGACGCGCGAAGGCGCGCCGCCCGACAAGATCGACATCTTCGACCAGGGCTTCGATTTCGACGCGTTGGGCGCGACCGACGACGACCGCGCGCGCGTGCGCGCGGAGCTCGGCCTCGAGTCGTCGTTCGTCGTCGGCTGCGTGGCGCGGTTCTTTCGAACGAAAGGCCATCGCTACCTGTTCGCCGCCGTGCGCGAGCTGGCGCGCGAGATTCCGAATCTCCGGCTGCTGCTGCTCGGCGGCGGCGATCGCGCGTTCATCGAGGCGATGGTGCGCGACGCGGGCATCGGCGACCGCGTCATCTTCGCCGGCTATCGCCGCGACGTGCCCGCCTGCATGCGCGCGATGGACGTC
>JACPZV010000398.1 GCA_016195295.1 Acidobacteriota bacterium | reverse complement strand
GGCGCCCGCCGTTTCCTGCGTGCGCTTCGCTTTCGAGATCGCACGCAGCACCGTACCGGCGCGTTGAGAAGAGAGCTTGAGCTGTTCGGCCAGGAGCGCCAAGCGTTCCGGCTCGCCCGCGACCCGAAAATCTCGATGGAGACCGGCCGCGCCCGCCTGTTCGCGGAGCATCGTCAGCCCGAGCGAATGAAACGTGTGAATGGCGACCGGACTCGCCGGCGCCGCCAGCAGGCGAGCGAGCCGCTCCCGCATTTCGGCCGCGGCGCGGCGTGTGAACGTGATCGCGAGACAGGCGGATGGCGGAATATCGCGCTCCGCGATGAGATGAGCGATGCGGTGGGTGAGGGTTCGGGTCTTTCCTGATCCCGGCCCTGCGAGGATCATGAGCGGTCCGTCGATCGTTTCAGCGGCCCGGCGTTGCTCGTCGTCGAGCGCGGCGAGGATCTCAACGGACGCCAACGTCCCGGTCGATCCTGACGTCAACTGGAGCGGCGGCTGCACGTGGTCCGCCTGGAGGCCGACACGACGTGCCTTATCGGGCGTCGTCTCCGGCGTCAGCCGAATCACACGATCCCCCTCCGTCGTGTCCGGTTGACGCCGGGCGTTCTCGTCGAACAGCGCGCCGCCGACCGTCAACCTCCGCAGCTCTGACTCTTCGAACAGGCGAATCACGCCGTACTCGCCGTCGTATCCGGCCTCTCGAATCACGTGTCCGGCGCGCAGGCGGGAGATGGCCTCCGCCAGCAGTGAAGACGACGCGCGCTCGATGTCCTCGACGGGAATCGATCGGAGGATGGACAACTCGGCCCCAAGCGTCGACACCAGGCGGTCGTAGCTGCGCGCGACGGTCTGGCTGGATGGGCCGGTCCCCGCGATTTCAGAAAGCACTTCGGGCAGCGGCACCATATTCGAGACTTCGCCCGCCGTCTGCGGCGGCGTCGCTTCCGCGCGATCGGCGAGCGCTTCGACCCGGTGGAGCACGCCGATGGTCGTCGGTTGTCCGCAGATCGGGCAGCGGTTGCCGCGTTCGAGCGTTTCCTGCGGCGTCCAGCGGATGCCGCACTTGCGGTGGCCGTCGAGGTGATACTTGCCTTCTTCCGGGAAGAACTCGACCGTGCCGACGTATCCCTGTCCGGTTTCGAGCGCGCGTTTGATCGCGAAGTAATCCAGCTCGCCGTCGAACACCGTCGCCTCGCGTCCGAGCTTGCCGGGAGAATGCGCGTCGGAGTTGGAGACCAGCCGATACCGATCGAGCTGCGACAGCCGCCAATTCATCGGCGGATCCGACGACAGGCCCGTTTCGACGGCGAAGATGCGATCGGAGAGGTCGCGGTAGCACTCGACGATCGAATCGAACCCGGACTGCGAGCCGAGCGCGGCAAACCACGGCGTCCAGATGTGCGCCGGCACGAGGTAGGCGTCGGGGTGGGACTCCAGCGCGATCTCGAGCAGATCGCGCGAGTCGAGACCAAGAATCGGCCGGCCGTCCGAGGCGATGTTGCCGATGCGGGCCAGGCGCGCCGCGACGGCCTCGGCGGTCTCGAAGTCGGGCGCGTAGATCAGGTGATGGATCTTCCGGGTGCGATCGCCTTTCTTGTAAATCGTGGAAATCTCGACGGTGAGCATGAACCGCGTGGTCGTGCGACAGGTTGCCGGCAGCGTTCCAGCAATCACGCGTTCGATGTCGCTGCGCAGACGAAACAGCCCGGGCTCGGCGGGCACGAGCTTGTCTTTGATCTCGGCGCGCCAGCCCGGATGCGTGAAGTCGCCCGTGCCCACGACCGCGACGCCCTTGCGGCAGGCCCAGTGCGACAGATGCTCGAGGTCGAGGTCGCGGCTCGTCGCGCGCGAGTACTTGGAATGGACGTGCAGGTCGGCGTGGAAGCGTGGCATCTTCAGCGGACGGCCGGCTTTGGCGCCGGACGCAGCACGTAAATCCGTGCAGCCCAAGCATACGTGCTTCTGGGGTTGAATCTCCGAGGATTTCTCTTTACTTTCGCTTTTATTTCGCTAATTGTAGACCCATGCGCGCCGCGTGGGCAATTCCTTCTCCTTCCACTCCCAGCACGGTCCCCGCATGGAGTCTTGGCGATTTCTCCGGGCGGCTCATCGAACTGTCCGGCGGTCAAGCCGCGGCTCATCTGACGGCGGCGTTCGGCCTGGTGCTCGAGGCGCAGCTTTGCGGCGATCGCGCCGCATGGGTCACGCTCGAGCCGAGCACGTTTTTCCCGCCCGATGCCGCCGCAGGCGGCGTGGATGTCGAGGCGCTGCCCGTCGTACGGGTCCCCGATATGCGCGCCGCCGGACGCGCCGCCGATCATCTCGTGCGGTCGGGCGGATTCGGGCTCGTGGTGATTGATCTCTCGGGCGAGTCTCCTGACACGCAGGCCCGGCCCGCGACGCTTCCCGTGCCGCTGCTGGCGCGCCTGCTCGGGCTCGCGCGCGCGCACGACGTGGCCGTGCTCCTCCTGACGAAGAAATCACCAGACGCCTCGTCTATCAACTCGTTGATCTCTCTGCGTGCTGAAGCCCAATGGCATGCGATCGAGGGGCGATACGAGGTGCGCGTCCGCGTGCTCAAAGACAAACGCGGCGGTCCAGGCTGGACCCATCTCGAGGCGTGTCGTGGACCGGCTGGCCTGCGTTAACGTCGCGGCGTTTCCGCTCCAGGTTCTGCTGCAGGCCCAGCCGGCATGGGTGCGTTTCCCGGTCGCGGTGGTTGAAGATGATCGGCCGCAGGCCCTCGTGCTGTGTGTCAACGAGCGTGCGCGCCGGTTGGGCGTGCGTGTCGGGCAGCGCTATGCCACGGCGCTCGCCCTCGCGAAAGATCTTCAGGCCGGCACGATTGCGCAGCTGCGGATCGACCAGCGCGTCCACGCGCTCGTCGACTGCCTGCGGCGGTATTCGCCGCACGTGGAACCGTCCGCTGAAACGCCGGGAGTCTTCTGGCTCGACGCGCGAGGGCTCAACCGGTTGTATCCCTCGCTGCAGGACTGGGCGCAGGCCGTGCGCCTCGCGCTCCAGCGCGCCGGCGTCACCGCGACGATCGCCGTCGGGTTCACCCGGTTTGGCACCTACGCGCTGGCCAAACACCATCGCGGCACGACGGTGTGCACGGACGCTGTCGAGGAACGTGCGGCGGTCCAGCGTGTCCCACTCGGGGACGTGGATCTCGATCCGGACGTTCGTGAGCGTCTCCTCGCGCTCGGCGTCGAAACGGTAGGGCAGTTCCTGCGCCTGCCGGGGGATGGCATCCGGCAACGCTTCGGCGAGGCGGCGCACGCGCTGTATCAGCTCGCGGCCGGCCATCGCTGGGCGCCACTCGTGCCGGTGCCGGCCGACGAGCATCAGGCGCGACAGATCCATTTCGAGGCGTCGGAGATCCACGCCGAGCGGCTGCTCTTCGTCGTCAAACGCCTGCTCGATTCTCTGCTGGCGGCGCTGGCCCGCCAGGCGCACGCCGTGGTGGAGCTCGTGCTGTGGATGAAGCTCGACGATCGCACGACGCGGACCGAACACGTGCGGCCGGCGGCCTCGACGCTTGATGCGGCGCAACTGCTCGTGCTCGTCCGTCTCCGTCTCGACACGCTGCGCCTCACGGCGGGGATCGTCACGCTGCGGGTGATGGCGGAAACCTGTCCAGCCACCGCCCATCAATGCCGGCTGTTCAGCCATCACGCCCGCCGCGATCCTGACGCCGCCACCCAGGCGTTTGCGCGCCTGCGCGCGGAGTTCCACGAACGTGTGGTCGTGCGCGCGCGCCTGTGCGACGCGCATCTGCCGGCCGCGCAGTTCGCGTGGGAGCCGCTCGAGCAGATGCCCGAACGCACGGCGCCGCGTGTCGAGACGACGCGTCCGCTCGTGCGGCGCATGTACACGAATCCCGTGCCGCTGCCTGCCGGGTCTGAAGACCCGGTCTACGTACGTAGGGCGGGTCCTTTGGACCCGCCGCGACTCGGTCCGTACATCCTGTCGGGCGGATGGTGGGGCGGCGGCGTCCGTCGCGATTACTACTTCAGGCCGACAGACGGCGGCGCCCTGCAGTGGGTGTACTACGACCATCGAAAGCAGCGCGTCTTTCTCCAGGGGTGCGTGGAATGAGTGCGCCGGTGTACGTCCCGCTGTGGTGCAAGAGCAACGGGTCGTTCCTCGAGGGCGCCAGTCATCCTGAAGATCTCGTCGAGCGCGCCGCGGCGTTTGGCCTGCCGGCGCTCGCGCTCACGGACCGCGACGGCGTGTACGGCATCGTGCGCGCGCACGTCAAAGCCGCGGAACGGGACGTGCCGCTCCTTGTCGGCGCGCAGCTCACCGTGGGAGACGAGACCGCACCGTCCACGCTCGTGCTGCTCGCGCAGGATCGGAACGGCTACGCGAATCTCTGCCGGCTTCTCACCGTGGGACGCCGCCGCCGACCCAAAGGCGAATCGATCGTGACCTGGGAAGAGGTCTGCGGTCATGCCGGCGGCCTGCTGGCGCTGTGGGGTGGCGACGCGAGCCTGCTCGTGCGCGAGCAACAGGAGCCAGACGAAGCGGCGGGACGCGTGCGCGAGGCCTTCGGCCATCGTCTCTACGCGATGGCCGCGCGCCATCGCCGCGACACCGAAGTGGCGGAAGAAGCGCGCCTGCGCGCGCGCGCCGCCCGCTACCACCTTCCCATCATCGCCGCCGTGGAAGTGCTCTATCACGATCGCGCGCGGCGTCCCTTGCAGGATGTGATGACGTGCATCCGTCACGGCGTGACGGTTCACACGGCCGGCCGGCTCCTGAAGCCCAACGCCGAGCACGCGCTTCCCAGGCCGGAATGCTTCGCGGCGCTCTTTGCGGACGATCCGGCGGCGGTCGCGCGCACGCGTGAGGTCGCCGAGCGCTGCGCGTTCTCGCTGACGCAGATTCGGTACCGCTATCCCGCGGAACACGTACCGGGAGGCATGACCTCCTCGTCTTGGCTTTACCACCTCGCGCACGAAGGCGCGCGAAGGCGGTACGGCGGCGAGGTGCCGCGCAAAGTCGTCGATCAGCTCGACAAAGAGTTGCGTCTCATCGACGAGCTGGACTACGGCGGCTACTTTCTCACGATGCACGACATCGTCTCGTTCTGC
>JACPZV010000418.1 GCA_016195295.1 Acidobacteriota bacterium | reverse complement strand
CGAACGAGCGCTCCGATCGCGACGAGTTCGCGTGGATCGCCCGCGCGACGAGCTCTTTGCCGGTCCCGCTCTCGCCCTGAATCAGAATCGTCGACCGGCTCGGCGCGGCCTGAATGATGAGATCGAACACCTGCCGCATCCGCGGGCTGCGGCCGATGATGTTCGCGAACTTGTGATAGCGCTCCTGGATGTTCTGCCGCAGGTTGCGGTTCTCGTGGACCAGCCGCCGGCGTTCCATCGCGTTGCGCACGACGACCAGCACTTCGTCGTTCTTGAACGGCTTGGTGATGTAGTCGAACGCGCCGGCTTTCATCGCCGAAATCGCGCTCTCGACGGACGCGTACGCCGTGATGATGATCACGGCCAGGTCCTCGTCGACCCGCTTCAGCTCGTCTAGGGTCGCGATGCCATCGAGCCCCGGCATCATGATGTCCACGATGGCGGCGTCGAAAGGCAGCGCGCGCGCCATCTCGAGCCCTTCAGCCCCAGACGAGGCGACGCGCACGTCGTAGCCTTCGCGCGTGAGCAGGGTCTCCAGGATTTCGCGCATGATCTCTTCGTCGTCGACGACGAGAATCGCGCCGTGTCGTGATGTGGGCATGATGTTTTCTTATTGCGCCCGTGCGCTCGCCGCCTCCGCGGGTGCCGGTGGCAATGTCAGCGTGAACCGCGTGCCTTTCCCGACGGCGCTGTCGCAATGAATCGTGCCGTCATGTTCGTGCACGATGCCGTACGTAATCGACAGGCCGAGGCCGGTGCCCCGCCCGATGGCTTTCGTCGTGAAAAACGGGTCGTAGATCCGCGCGAGCTGGTCGGACGGAATGCCCGAGCCGGTATCCGCGACCTCGGCGACGACCGCATCGCCCTCGATTCGCGTCGTCACCGACAGCCAGCCGCCGCTGGGCATCGCGTCGCGCGCGTTCAGAAACAGGTTCAGGAACACCTGCTGGAGCTGATGCTCGATGCCGAGCACCAGGGCGGGCGTCTGCGCCAGCTCGCGACGGACCTTGATGCGCGCCACCTCGAACTGATGTTCGAGCAACGAGAAGACGTCCGTGATGACCGCGTTGAGATCGACGTCGATGCGCTCGTTGCTCGCGGTGCCCGGACGCGACAGATTCAGCAAGCCGTTGACGATCTTGGCCGCCCGGAACGTCTGACGCTCGATCTTCTCGAGGAGCGCCGTTTTGGGATCGGCCGGATCGGCGCCTTCGAGCAGCATCTGCGTGAAGCTCGAAATGCCGGTCAGCGGCGTGTTCACCTCGTGCGCGACGCCGGCGGCGAGCAGGCCGATGGACGCCATCTTCTCCGAAATCTGCAGTTGCTCCTCCAACCGCGCCTGATCGGTGATGTCTTCGATCAACAGCAGCGTGCCCAACACTTCGTCGTCGCTCGATGAATTCTGGAGGGGCACTTCGGTCGCGTTGACGAGCAACCGAGACGATTCGCTCGCGGGCGCCGACAGCGGCGCGCGATGAAGCGTCGCGCCGTAGGGATGCTCGAGTCGCGCGGCGCGCAGCGCGTCGACGAACGGCGCGTCGAAAATGTCGGCCAGGCGACGCCCCACGGCCTCCTCGCGCGCCACGCCGTAGAAACTCTCGAGGGCGCGGTTCCAGCGGACGATCCGCTCCTCCGCATCGAACACGACGAGCCCATCGTCGAGCGATTCGAGAATGTTCTCGTTGAACTCGCGCATCCGGCCGATCTCTTCGGCCTTGAGGTGCAGCTGACGGTAGAGCCGGCCGTTCTCGATGGCGGTCGCCACCTGGCCGGCCACGGCCGTGAGGAGCGCGAGGTCCTCGCTGTTGAACGGTTCGTCGGTTTCCTTGCGGCCGAGCGCGAGGACGGCGATCGCGCGGCCCTCGAACACACAGGGCACGAAGTAGAAGATCCCCGCGTCGCGCCAGAACTCGACTTCCTCCGCGAGAAAGCGCGCGCCGGCGATCGGATCGTCGAGCGCGACGGTGTGTCCCGCGTCGAGCCGGCTGATCAGCGACGACGTGCGCGACAACCGCGGAACCGGCTGGGCGAAGCCGTAGTCGCCGAGCGAGCTGAAGCGGCCTTTCCGGTCGGAATCGCTCGGCGCCAGCATCAGCGCCATCCGATCGACCACGAGCGTCTCGACGATGCGGGCGACGAGGCGCTGGCTGAGGCGCACGACGTCGAGGTCGCTGTTCAAGTCGCGCGCGAACGCCACGAGCGCGCGCCGGTAGTCGTACCGATCGCGATAGAACATGCGATCCAGCGCGTTCTGCACCGCGTCCTTCACGGGCTTGAGCAGCAGGACGATGACGGTCGTCGCCAGCAGCGCCACGATCCAGTTGTGCGGGTCCTGATCGTCGGCGAAGACGAAGCCCACGACCTTGCGCATCGCGAAGTACAAGGCGACGCTGGCCGCGAAGAACGTGGCGTACACCAAGCCGTGCTTGATGATCACTTCGACGTCGCGCAGGCGATACCGCACGATGGCCGACGCGAAGGTGAGCGGCACGAGGCCGAGGGGAATCGCCGTCAGTTGCAGGGCCAGCGGGGGATCGATCCCCAGTGCCCACGGCAACGCGTAGCCGAACGCGAAGGGACCCACGCCGAGCGCCGTGCCCCACGCGATCCAGCGCAGCTGGCGTCGCGCGGTGACCGACGTGATCTGCTGGAACGCGCGCGCCAAGATGCCGATCGCCGCCACCGCGCACACGAACAAGTAAACCGGCTCCAAGCGGTCCAAGGTCTGGATGACGCGAGAGAACGTCGGACCAGACATCGCCCCCTGCGATCCGCGCACGATCGCGATGACGCGCGCGGCGCCAAGCCCGAGCGCCGGCAGGTACATCCACAACGCGAATCGCTCGGCGCTCGAAGGCCGCTCGGGAAACACGATGGTGAAGTGCAGGAGCAGCGGCGGCAGCAGCGCAAACGCGATCGCATCGCCCCAGTAAAAGGCCCAGTCCAGCCGGTCGAACGGGCCGCTGAACGAGAAGGTGAAGACACCGAAGAAGGCGACGCACAGCCAGAAAAAGTGCAGCGTCGCCTGATCGCGGGGGCGGCGCAAACGGACCGACGCGCCGACCAGCAGCGTGAAGAGGCCTACCGCCGCCAACACGAAGTACATCGAGCTGCCGCGCGGCGACGGCGCGAGCGAGACGTCCAGCGCCTGTCGCGTCCCGAGGCGCACCAGCGTGTAGGTGAGGCGCGTGCCCGGCTGGCTCTGATGCTGATACTCGATCACTTCCGCGCGCGTTTGGACCGGAGCGCCGTTGACGGCTAACAGGATGTCCCCGCGCTGGAGACCGGCGACGGCGGCCGCGGAACCCGGGGCGACTTCGATCGCCGTGACGCCTTCGGCCCGCGCATCCCAGTGCACGCCGTCTTCGACTTCGTGCCACCGTGAGTAGAGCGCAATGTTCGCGACGCCGAGCGCGACCAGGACGAGCACGACGACGACGGCGAAGGCCGATCGGGCCCACACGAGCCAACGAGCCTCAACCGGCTCGGCTCGCCCCGAGCTTGTCGAAGGGCGTCCCTCAGTTGGCGCGGAATTCAGTCCAGGTTCCAGCATGGGCGACGGCGAAGCGAGGGTGTGGAGCGACACTTCACCACGCGTCGGAGTAGCAAAGCCCATACCTGAGATTGGATCGGTCATGTACTATTAACTTATTGATTTTATTTAACTTACCTTAAGCACTGCAGCGAAAACAAGCCTCGACTCCAACTGGGCGGAGCATTACTTCGACATTATGGATCGTGGTTCGACGAGGGCGAATCCTGCGTTTAGAACTTAAGCGTCAACCCGCCGACGATGCGCTTGGGGGGGCGCACGACGAGAAGCTCGTCGTAAACGGATTGATCGAACGAGGTTTCGCGGAAGAAGTTGCGGACCGCCACCAGCATCTCCCACTTGGCGCTGCTGAAACCCATGAACGGCAACGACTGCCGCACCTGCACGTCGAAGCGCGAATCGAGGGCCGGACGATCGCCGGTCGTCTGTCCGACGCGAGCCGTCGAGGCGTTGGTCACCGGATTGGCAAACGCGTTACTGATGCGATACAGCACGACGACGTGCGTCGATGTTTCCGGCACGTCCGTTTCGATTGTCGTTGCGACGTCGTGAATGCGCTCCGGCTCCAGCCGGATCGCGGACGGCGCGTACAGCAGCATGTACGCGAGACCATCCGTGGAGTTGACGTGGGCGCGCGTGAGCGAGTACGCCACGGAGCCGCGCACGCGACCCGCAACGGCCGCTCGAAGACCCGCGCTCAGGCCCGAGGCATTGACATCGCCCGCATTGCCGAGCAGGTAATTTCCGAGCGTCGGCGCGCCGGGAAGGTCGAGACCGAACAACGTCACGAGCTGATCGGCGACGTGCTGGCGGAACGCGCGCAGCGACACCGTCGTCGACGCCACGTCGCGTTCGACCTCCAATTCCACGTGATTCGAATGCTCCGCCGCGAGGGGTTGGCCCGGGGCCAGTGACGAGAACGTCCGCTGCGGCGGCAGCCAGATGCCGCGATCCAGACGCGGCATGAACTCTTCCGCGCCGGGTGCCACGGCGCGACGCGAGAATATCCCGCTGACGCGGAAGTGATTCACCGGTTCGATCGTCAGCGACACGCGCGGACTGAGAAGACTTTGGCCGTCGAGGTAATCGTAACGCGCGTAGCTCCCGCCATACGTCAACGTGATCGCCGGCGTCATGGCGAACGTATCGAAACCGTAGAGCGCGCCCGCCGTGCGGCTGCCGTCGGCCACGCCCTGCGTCATCGTGGAGAAACTGCCGCCGTCATAGCGCTGGGCGCTATAGGACCACCCGAGGTCGTAGATGTGTCGGGCGGGAGCACGGGTGGTGTATTCGCCGGCGACGATCCACGAGGCGATGTCGCCCTGCGTGAGCGCGGCACGCACGGTCCAGTCCGCGTGCTCGCCGACCGGCGCACCGAGCGCCAAATACGCGATGCTGTGCGAAAAATTCTCGGCCGTGAAAAGCTGTTGCGGCGCGTCGAACGAGCCTGTCGTCAGCAGGTTCACTTGACCCGAGAACGGCGTGCTCTCGAAGAAGTTCGTCGTGATGCGGGCCGGCGACTCGACAACACGGGCCAGCGCGTTCGCGGGAGCCAATCCTGTCGCGCTCGGCGGCGTGTCGGCCGCCAGAAGCTCCGCCGGGATGGTGACATCTTTCAGAATGCCGCGGCGCGCATGGCGTAGCCGCCACGCGATCTCGCCGTGATCGTCGGCGCCGGCGGCGTCCGCGCCGGCCGGCGCGTCGGTCGGTTGAGCGCCGGCGGCGGGGGCCGCTCCGAGGCCGGCGGTCGCGACGGGATACAACGGCGCGCCCGCGCCGATCGCACGGCGGAGCGCGATGGAGGAAGACACGCGCGCGCTCGGGCGCACATCGACCAACTGCCCGCGCGACGCGACGAACCCGGTCGAGTGCGCGCGCACGAGGTAGGAGCCCGGCGAGAGCGTTCGCAATTCGAATCGACCGCTGCGATCGGTCACGGCGAACGCGCGCATCGCGCCAAGCGCGGAAACCATCGCGCCGGCGATCGGCAGGCCCTGTTCGTCCCGCACCTGGCCTTGAATGGACCCGGGCGCAAGCGACGCCATCCGCATCACCGGTTGTGTCTGAGACGGGGCCTGCCCTGCCGCAACGGCCGGACGACAGAGAAGCACCAGACCGACGATCGCCGCCGACGCCGTCATGCTGGCCATGCTTCTCATATCAACTCCGAGCACTGACTCTCCGCGCGCGACGCCGGAGGATGCGACCCACGAGCGGGCTTACGACGCGCTCACGGAGAAACTGATGTCGCGGATCAACGTCTTGTTCGCGATCTTGTCCGTCACCTTAATCTCGAGACGGTATTGCCCCTCGGGGAACGACGCCAACGGCACGGCCTGACCCGTCTGGAGTTGGTGGCCCGCCGCCAGATCGAATTGCGGCGGCAGCGTCTGCGCGTTCAGATTTTGCGGGTTGGTTTTGTTGAAAAACTTCTCACCCGACTTGCACGGCTCGCCGGCCTTCGGTTCATTGCCGGCGGCCACTTGGCAGAAGTTGTATTCGACGGACACGTCCGGCTTGTTCGCGCTGTCGACTTTCGGGTTGTAGATGAGCATGAAGGTCGAGAGCTCGGACTTCTTCGTGAACTTCGTATCGAACGCGGGCAAAATCTCCATCGCGCCAAGCGCGTAGGGCCGATCCACCTGCTGCTGCGGCGTCAGGGGCGCCGGCAGCGGATCGATGCGCTGCGCGACGATCACCGTGCTCGTGTTGAGTTCGCCGTTCCAGAAGTCCGGCACCATCACGGCCTGTTTCATGATCGACATCTTCGGCGGCGGCGCGTTCTTCGGAGCCTTGTCAGGCGTCGGCTCTTTCGCGACCACGAACACGTCGTACGTGCCGGCGGGAACGGTGAACGAACGAGAAATGTGCATCGAGCTCTGACCGGCGACGACGGGCACGAAACTAATGTCCTCGTACGCGTAGTCGGGCTTCTTCTTGTTGTCCTTCTTTTCGTCCTTCTTCTGGCCCGCGGCCGGCGCGGCCTCGGGCTCGCTTCTCGGCACCACGCGCCAGTAGAGAGCGACGTTGGGACCGGCGACCTTGGACGAATCGATCGAGACGGTGAACGGCAGGTACTGCTTGTTGCCCTGCGCTTTCAAGACGTCTTCACGCACCCAGGTGAGGGAGAGATCGCCCGGCGTCGGTTGTCCCGCGGCAATTCCGTCCACGATCTTGACGATGTTCTGGATTTCCTTCTTTTGCGCCTCATCCTGCTTCTTGTCCTTCTGGGCGACCAGGCCGACGGACGCCGAGACAACGAGAGCGACGACGAGCGCGAGTGCGGAGCGCCGATACTTCATAAAGCCCTATCTCCCAAGAAGAACGAAGTGAGTGGAATGGACAATAATAGGCGTCCGCTCCCAGCCAAGTCAAACCCTTCTCCACGCAGCACTTCAGTCCGGTTTGGGCCTCTCCGCGCGTGCTACTCTTATCTCCCCCATGTCGGCGCTTCTCGACGACAGTCTCGTCATCGTCCTGGCCGGCGGCGCCGGCGAGCGCTTGTATCCTCTCACGAAAGAACGCGCCAAACCCGCCGTCTACTTCGGGGGGCCCTATCGCATCATCGATTTCGTCCTCAGCAACTGCATCAATTCGGGGCTGCGGCGCATCTTCATCGCCACGCAATACAAGTCGCTCTCGCTGAACCGGCACATCCGCATGGGCTGGACCATCGTCTCGGAGGAGCTGGGCGAATTCGTCGAGATTCTCCCGCCCCAGAAGCGGGTGAGTGAACACTGGTATCAGGGCACGGCGGACGCGGTGTACCAGAACCTGTACTCGATCATGCGTGAGAGCCCGCGTCACCTGATCGTTCTCTCGGGCGATCACGTGTACAAAATGGATTACTCGCGGATGCTCCGGTTCCATCTCGATCACGGCGCAGCCGTGACGCTGGCCACGATCGAAGTGTCCACGGCGGACGCGAGCCGATTCGGGATCATCGCCGTGGACGAAGCCGAACGCGTCACCGGATTCCAGGAAAAGCCCGGCACGCCGAGCCCGATTCCGGGCGCGCCCGATCTGGCGCTGGCCTCGATGGGCGTGTACATCTTCGATACCGACGTCCTGGTCCGCGCGCTCGAAGCCGACGCCAATCAGCCGACGACGCACGATTTCGGGAAAGACATCATCCCGACCCTGATCCACCAGGTGCCCGTCTACGCCTACCGCTTCTACGACGAGAACAAGAAGGCATCCAAGTACTGGCGAGACATCGGGACGCTCGATGCCTACTTCGAAGCCAACATGGATCTCTGTCAGGTGAATCCGGAGTTCAACCTGTACGATCCCGAGTGGCCGCTTCGCACCTACCAGCCGCAGGCGCCGCCCGCGAAGTTTGTGTTCGCCGAGATCGGCAGCCGCTGCGGTCAGGCGCTCGATTCGGTCATCTCGCCGGGATGCATCGTGTCGGGAAGCAGCCTCTACGGCAGCGTGCTGTGCCCGAACGTGCGCGTCCACAGTTTCTGCCGCATCGAACAGTCGATTCTCATGCCGGGCGTGCGCGTCGGGCGTCACGCGCGGATTCGTCGGGCCATCATCGATCGCGACGTGCTCATCCCGCGCGGCGCGTTGATCGGGTATGACGAGGCCGAGGATCGCCGGCGCCACACGGTGACCGATTCAGGCGTGGTCGTCGTGACGACCGACGACGAGCCGCTGGTCGGATCGCTGAGCGAAGACGCACTGAAGTTCGAGGCCGAGGCGGACCGACGCGGAGGAAGTTAGAAATGGAAGGCAGAAGGTAGAAGGCAGAAGTTGAAGGCTGAAAGAAGTTTACGTTTGAAGTGAAGAGGACGACTCAACAGTGAAGATCACGCGCGTGCACGCTCGAGAGATTCTGGATTCTCGCGGGAATCCCACGGTGGAAGTGGACGTCCTCCTCGACGGAGGCGCGCGGGGTCGCGCGGCGGTCCCCTCCGGCGCGTCGACCGGCGAACGCGAGGCCCTCGAGCTCCGGGACGGCGACAAGACGCGGTACGGCGGCAAGGGCGTCCGATTGGCCGTGTCCCACGTCAACAGCGAGATCGCTCGGGCGATCGCGGGCAAGGAATTCGATCAACGCGGCCTCGACGCGGCGCTGATCGCGCTCGACGGCACGCCGACCAAGGGCCGGCTCGGCGCGAATGCGCTGCTCGGCGTGTCGATGGCGGCCGCGCGCGCGGAAGCGGCCGCGACGCGCACGCCGTTGTATCGCCACGTCGGCGCGCTGTACGGAGGTTCCCCGATCACGCTTCCGGTCCCGATGATGAACATCCTGAACGGTGGTGCGCATGCGGATTCCAGCGTCGACTTCCAGGAATTCCTGGTGATGCCGCTGAGCGCGCCGTCCTTCGGCGAGGCGCTCCGCTGGGGCGCCGAGATTTTTCACGCGCTGCGCGGAATCCTGAAATCCCGCGGACAGCCGACGGGGGTCGGCGACGAAGGCGGTTTCGCGCCGAACCTGAAGTCGAATCGCGAGGCGGTCGAAGTCGTGCTCGAGGCCATCGGCAAGGCCGGCCTCAAAGCAGGCGCCGACGTGTGGATTGCGATCGACGTCGCGTCGAGCGAATTGTGGACAAGCGGCGGTCGGTACACCTTCAAGAAGTCGGGCGAACCAGATCGCACCTCCGACGAGATGATCCGCCTCTACGAAGACTGGATCCGCCAGTATCCCATCGTCTCGATCGAAGACGGACTGGCCGAGGGCGATTGGAGTGGCTGGCAGCGGCTGACGCGCGCGCTCGGTGATCGCGTGCAGTTGGTCGGCGACGACGTGTTCGTCACCAACCCGGAGATCCTGAAGGAGGGCATTGCCGGGAAGGTCGCCAACGCGCTGCTCGTCAAGCTGAATCAGATCGGCACCGTGACCGAAACGCTCGACGCCGTCCGCATGGCCGCGGACGCGGGTTACGCGACGATCATCTCGCACCGCTCGGGCGAGACCGAGGATTCCACGATCGCCGATCTTGCCGTCGGCACGGCGGCCGGCCAGATCAAGACGGGGTCAGCGAGCCGCACGGACCGCATCTGCAAATACAATCAGTTGCTCAGAATCGAGGAGGAGCTCGGGTCGGCCGCCGTGTTCGCGGGACGCACGGCCCTCGTCGGGAGTGTCCGCCTTTAGGTGGACCGCCAGTTATGCACAGAGTCGTTCTGCTGCGCCACGGCGAAAGCACCTGGAACCAGGAGAACCGTTTCACCGGCTGGACCGACGTTGATCTCTCGGACCGCGGTCGCGCCGAAGCGCTGGAGGCCGGCCGCCTGCTGCGCGAAGGTGGCTACGTGTTCGATGTCGCCTACACGTCCGTGCTCAAACGGGCCATCCGCACGCTGTGGACGGCGCTCGACGTCCTTGATCTGATGTGGATTCCCGTCGTCAACAGCTGGCGTCTGAACGAGCGCCACTACGGCGCCCTGCAGGGACTGAACAAGGCGGAGACCACGGCCAAACACGGCGAGGCGCAGACGAAAATCTGGCGCCGGAGCTGCGACATCCCACCGCCGCCGCTGACGCTGGACGACGAGCGGCATCCGTCGCGCGATCCGCGCTACGCGGCGCTGAGCGCCGGCGACCTTCCGCTCACCGAATCGCTGAAGGACACGGTCGCGCGCTTTCTTCCCTACTGGCACGAAACCATCGCGCCCACGATTGCGTCGGGCCGGCGGGTGTTGATCGTGGCGCACGGCAACAGCCTGCGAGCGCTCGTGAAGTATCTGGACAACGTGTCCGAGGGCGACATCGTTGAGCTGAACATCCCGACGGGCATCCCACTCGTCTACGAGATCGACGATCAACTGAAGCCGCTCCGCCATTACTATCTCGGCGATCCGGCCGCGGCCGCGGCAGCCGCCGCACGCGTCGCGGCACAAACGTCGAAGAAGTAGGTTCCTTCTTACTTACTCCACCGGCTCCGCGGTTTCGTCCGCCGCGATGCGCAGCGATCGGAGGAACCGTCGATCGTTGGCCGTCACTTCGAAGTTGCGGCGGGGCTGCACGACGCGCGCGGGCGCCGCGACCTTGGTCATCGCCGTCGACTGCGAGCGGCTGACAAACCCGACGACCGCTTCGAGCGTGACTTTCATCTCGAAGCCAGCCGCGCGCGCTTTCTCGCGGCACGCTTCCACTTGTGGATTCTCCGCGACCGCGCCGGCAATCGCGTCGGCCAGCTCTCGTGCGAACCGGTTCACGACGTCGTCCATCTGTGCTGCCCTCCCTACGCCGCCGGGCCGGGATCCGGCGCGCTTCCCGATCGAAACCTGCCTACACCAAGGCGGTGAACAGGGACCGGGCGCGTGATGAATTCATGTGTCGGAAAGAACCTTGTAGGTAAATCGAGTGTAAGCGCGAGACGCCGTTCTGTCAAGGAGTTACGGCGACCGATTCGGTCCGAGTCGCAGTACAATCGCCCGGTGCACAACGCGCGCACGCCAGACAATCTTGTCCGTTGGCAGCCCGAGACGGCGCTGGGTGTCCCCGGTGAGTTCCCTTTTACCCGCGGTATCCAGTCCACGATGTACCGCGGCCGGCTGTGGACGATGCGGCAATACGCCGGCTTCGCCACGGCGGAGGAATCCAACGCCCGCTATCGGTATCTGCTGGCGCAGGGCGTCAGCGGACTCAGCGTCGCCTTCGATCTGCCGACGCAGATGGGCTACGACTCCGATCATCCGCTCGCGGCCGGTGAGGTGGGTCGCGTGGGCGTCGCGATCGATTCGATCGAGGACATGGCGAGGCTCTTCGACGCGATCCCGCTCGATCGCGTCTCGACGTCGATGACGATCAACGCGACGGCGATCATCCTGCTGGCGCTGTACATCGGCGTCGCCAGGCGCCACGGCGTCGCGCTCCGAGCGCTCTCGGGCACGATTCAGAACGACATCCTGAAAGAGTTCATCGCGCAGAAGGAATACATCTATCCGCCGCACCCGTCGATGCGGATCATCACGGATATTTTCGCGTACTGCGCCCAGCACGTCCCGAAGTGGAACACGATCTCCGTGAGCGGCT
>JACPZV010000417.1 GCA_016195295.1 Acidobacteriota bacterium | reverse complement strand
CATCGGTGGGTTCTTTACGCCGACCGGCTACGGCACGCTCGTCGCCGAAGGCAAGGAAACGCGGACGATCGAAGGCAAATCCTACGTTCTTGAAGCGCCGCTCCGCGCCGACTTCGCGTTCGTGAAGGCGTGGAAGGGCGATCGCGACGGCAACCTCGTCTACCGGCGCACGGCGCGCAACTTCAACCCGGTCATGGCCACGGCGGCCGACGTGACGATCGCCGAAGTCGAGCACCTCGTCCAGCCCGGTGAGATCGATCCGGATCACGTCGTCACGCCGGGGATCTTCGTCCGCTACATTTTTGAGGGCTCGCATTACGAGAAGCGAATCGAGAAGCGCACGACGCGTGTGCCGTGAGTCAGTAGTGAGTGAGTAGGGCGGGTCCTTTCGGACCCGCCGCAGCGCGAGAAGTAGGGCGGGACCTTTCGGACCCGCCGCAGCGCGAGAAGTAAGGCGGGTCCTTTCGGACCCGCCTGAGTGAAACGATGGATATCCGCGATCGCATCGTCACCCGCGTCGCCCGCGAGCTGAAGGACGGCGACTACGTGAACCTCGGCATCGGCATGCCGACGCTCGTCGCGAATCACATTCCGCCCGGCGTCCACATCACGCTGCACTCGGAGAACGGACTGCTCGGCATCGGGCCGTATCCGACGGAAGCGGAGGTCGATCCCGATCTCATCAACGCGGGGAAGGAAACCGTCACGGAGACGCCGGGATGTTCGTACTTCAGCAGTGCCGACTCGTTCGCCATGGTGCGAGGCGGCCATATCGATCTCACCGTGCTCGGCGCGCTGCAGGTCGATCGCGAGGGCAATCTCGCGAATTGGATGATCCCCGGCAAGATGGTGAAGGGGATGGGCGGCGCGATGGATCTCGTCTCCGGCGCGAGAAAAGTCATCGTCGCGATGGAGCACACGACGAAAGACGGCGGGCACAAGATTCTGGAGAAGTGCACGCTGCCGCTGACCGGTCTCGGCGTGGTCCACCTCATCGTTACCGAGCTCGCGGTGATCGAGGTCACGCCACGCGGGCTCGCGCTAAAGGAAATTGCCGGCGATACCACGGTCGACGCCGTCCGTCGCGCGACGGGCGCGGAGCTCATCGTCGACGGAGCACCGACCGTTTTTTGACAGCCGGGTCCGAAAGGACCCGGCCTACATGTCTCGTAGGGCGGGTCATGTCTCGTAGGGCGGGTCCTTTTGGACCCGCCTGAGTCTTGGATGTTCTGAATGCGCCTTCCTGATAAAGTCGCGATCGTGACAGGCGGCGGTTCCGGTTTTGGCGCCGCCATCTGCCGCCGATTCACCGAAGAAGGCGCGAAGGTCGTCGTCGTCGATCGCGACGCGACGGCGGGCAAGCGCTCTCGCCGCCCAGCACGCCGTGCCCGTCATGCGCCGGCTGGGTGGCGGCGTGATCTTGAACACCGTGTCGGTCGCCGCGATTCGACCGCGTCCGAACCTGACGGCGTACAACAGCAGCAAGGGCGCGGCGCTCGTCATGAGCAAGTCGCTCGCGATCGAGCTCGCGCCCGACAACATTCGGGTCAACGCGGTGTGTCCGGGGCCGGGCGACACGCCGATGCTCGCGGCCTTCGTCGGCGGCGACTCGCCGGCGCACCGCGCGCCGTTTCTGTCGTCGATTCCGCTCGGCCGCCTGACCGCGCCGCTCGACGTCGCCAACGCGATGGTCTTTCTGGCGTCAGACGAAGCCAGCTTCATCACGGGCGCCGTGCTTGAAGTCGATGGGGGAAGATGTATTTGAACGAAGGCTGACGGTTGCCACGAAAACACGAAACCACGAAGAAGAGTGAACTAGCTTGCTTCGTGTTTTCGCGGCTTCGTGGTTGCATTTCAGGGAGTATCCACGTGTATCAGTACTTGAACTACATCAATGGCCGCGACGTTGCCGCCGCGGACGGCCGCACGTTCACCGCATTCAATCCAACAACCGGTGGGCAGTGGGGCACGTTTGCGCTCGCGGGCGCGGAAGACGTCGATCGCGCGGTCAAGGCGGCCGCGACCGCGTTTCGCTCTGGGCCGTGGAGCACGCTGACGCCCACGCGGCGTGGGCGGCGGCTGATGAAGTGGGGCGAGCGCATCGCCGCCCATGCGGATCGCATCGCCACGATCGAAACGGAACAGAACGGCAAGCTCTACGCCGAGATGCGCGCCCAGGCCCGCATCGCCGAGGACTGGCTCTATTACTTCGGCGGGCTCGCCGACAAGATCGAAGGCACCGTCATTCCGATCGAGCGGCGCAGCATCCTCAATTACACATTGCGCGAGCCGCTCGGCGTGGTCGGCGTCATCACGCCGTGGAATTCGCCGACCTTCATCGCGATCATGTCGTTGGCGCCGGCGCTCGCCGCCGGCAATACCATCGTCTTGAAGCCGTCGGAGATCACGTCGGGATCCGCGATGGAGCTCGCGCGGCTGGCGGAAGAGTCGGGCATCCCGCCTGGAGTCATCAATGTCGTCACGGGATTCCGCGAGACCGGCGAAGCGCTGGTCGATCATCCGCAGGTCGCGAAGGTCTCGTTCACCGGCAGCGTGGCCGCGGGTCGTGCGATCGCGGCGCGCGCGGGGCAGCGCCTCGTCTCGTGCATGCTCGAGCTCGGCGGCAAGAGCCCCAATATCGTGTTCGGCGACGCCAATCTCGATCAGGCCGAGGCCGGCGTCCTGGCCGGCATCTTCGCGGCCGCGGGTCAGACGTGCGTCGCGGGATCGCGCGTCTACATCGAGCAGCCGATCTACGACGCGTTCGTCGAGAGGCTCGTGCGGCGCGCGAAGAAGATCGTCATCGGTGATCCGCTGAAGGCCGAGACGCACATGGGTCCGGTCGCGACGAAAGTCCAGCTCGAGAAAGACGAGTCGATGGTGAAGCGGGCGGTCGCCGAGGGCGCGGCGATTCTGTGCGGCGGCTCGCGTCCGTCCCTCGCCGAATTCCCGGACGGGTATTTCTTCGAGCCGACGATCGTGCATCAGGCGGGGAAGGACAATTTCCTGATGCGCCATGAAGTCTTCGGCCCCGTGCTCGCCGTCACGCCGTTCAAGGACGAGACTGAGGCCCTCGCGCTCGCCAACGACACCGAGTTCGGCCTCGCCGCCGGTGTCTGGACGCGCGACGTCCGCCGCGTCCACAAGATGGCGCGCGCGCTCGAAGCCGGGACCGTGTGGGTGAACACGTACCGCGCGCTGACGTTCAACTCGCCGTTCGGCGGCTACAAGGCGAGCGGCATCGGAAGACAGAATGGGATCGAGGCGGTCTATCAGTACTTACAGACCAAGAGCGTCTGGTGCGAGCTTGGCGACGAAATCCAGGATCCGTTCGTGATGAAAGTTTGACGAGGGGCAGGACGGGCAGGAAAAGCGGGTGGGGCAGGAAGGCAGAACGGGAGATTGCGGGCGGCGGCGATAGACTGAGCGTCAGCAAAGCCGCAGCGAAGTCGCGCTCTCTCATCGAGGCTGGGCTCGGCGTGGATCAGCGAAGCCTTGTCTCCGAGGCCCGTCGTCAGTCGCTACTTGTCAGCCGACGGCGGTCTGAACAAGAAGCCCTTCGCTTTCTGGCGGAAGCTACAGACCAAAAGCGTCTTGTCTGGGCGACGAGATTCAGGATCCGTCCGTGATGAAGGTGTAGGAACTTCAGCGGCGCGGCTTTCTGATCCCAGGTACTGCCGGGTCGACTTGATACACTACGCGGTCGTAGACGAGATACTTTGGATCAGGTCTTCCGCTGGCGCCCACCGTACCGTCCGGCCGCAGATAACGGTGAACGATGGCGACAGCGCGTTTACGGCGGTCGACGTACGCGAGCGTCTGACTCTTGGTGCAGATCGGTTCGAACGTCAACGGCGCGGCGGGGTGCTTGCTCCGCTTGACAGCGATTGTGAATTCACCGGCGTGGGCGCGCTCTTCGTACTTTGCGTCCGAGAAGAGTTTCCTGATATGCTCTGCGGAGACGAGCTTCACCGCGCGTCGAGGCATTTATGGCTGACTCGCTTTCCATCACCATCCGGCGCCAGCTGCGTCGATACTTGCAAGGTGGGCAGTCGCTGCGCGAATTTGTCCGCTGGCTGGCGCCTCGACTTGAGTCGCTCGACCGTGACCGGGACGCCGACGACTTAGCCCACGAAGCGTACCTTCGGATTGCCGAGTACACGAACGGCGACTGGACCGAAGATGAACTGCGGGCCTTCTTCAGGCCGCTCGTAACCACATACGTGGCCACGTGGCCGTCGAACGCTGTGACGATTCAGACCGGAACCTCCAGCGCCGTCAGTCTGACGACCCAGTTCCCGTCAACGTTGGTGGTTGAAAGATCACCCTTAGTGGAAGCTTCGTAAGGATTCCAGTCTCTTCAGTTGAGACCTCGAACCAGTACAGCCCCTCCTCAAAACCAGCGAGGTTGATCTGGGCGTGAATGCCTACGCCTCGATCGTCGCCGCCCTCGAACAGTAAGGGGATGTTCAGATCGGGCAATGGATTGCCCGATGGAGCAATTCCGCGAACCGTCAGCTTGGACTTTCCTCGCATCATTCCTGCCTTCAGGGTGATCGCGGCGTAGACAGTGAATGGGGGCGTAGGCTGGCCCTCTGCAATCTGGAAAGTGACTCGGTCGATTATTCGAATGAGGCTGGGCACTCCATCCTTGTCCTGTAGCACCTTCTCGCAGAAGACAGCTGTTGCTACGTATGGCCCTCCCACCGAGGCTACGCGCCGCCGTCTTTTAGCCATTCGTCAGGTTCTCCTACCGCGCAGCGATTTGTGTGATGCTACCGGGCTGGTAGTATAACGACACTTTTTCTGATGGCGTAGGGTAATGCGCCGCGCCGC
Source organism: Acidobacteriota bacterium (assembly GCA_016195295.1). GTDB lineage: Bacteria > Acidobacteriota > Vicinamibacteria > Vicinamibacterales > CAVVIG01 > SRVP-36. Next base: position 134 of record JACPZV010000417.1, on the reverse strand, counting down.
GGCGGTGGCGCGTGTTGCGGCGACAAACCGTTGAAGCACGCCGCTTCGAGATCAAGAAAAGCGCGCCGCGGCCTCACTCACGGCGATCACGGTACCGCATGCCTGCAGGATCCGAGACCGTTCGGATCATTTCG
>JACPZV010000416.1 GCA_016195295.1 Acidobacteriota bacterium | reverse complement strand
CTCGAGCTCGCGGTGTTGACGAACACGACGTGCGTGGACGCCAGCGTGCCGAGCAGCTTCGCGTAGTCGACGGCGGTGAGATCCGGTCCCGGCAGGTTGAACGCGGCGGAGGTGCCGTCGAAGCTGCCGTGGCCGATCAGCAGGACGAACACAATGTCGCTCGGCTTCGCGCGGGCGGCCAGATCGGCGAACGCTTTCGTCACGCCCTCGCGCGTGGCTTTTCTATCTGACAGCCACGTGATATTGGTGTCGGGCACGTGCTCGTTGTTCTTCGCCGCGTCGATGAAACTCGTCGCCCACTTTTGAAACGTCGCCGCGTGCTCCTCGTCGCCCGCGACCCCCGTGACGACGAGCACGTGTGTCTGCTGCGCGAACGCGTACGACGGAGCTAGACCGAGGATAAGAAGAAAGACGTTTAACCGCAGAGATCGCAGAGAACGCAGAGTGAAAAGGTGGGTACCCCTTTCCACGCACTCTGCGCGCTCAGCGTTCTCCGCGGTTAAACGGTCTTCCTTCACGCCAGCCCCATCATTCGTCGATAGCCCCACTCGGCGAACACGAAGCCGACGAGCGCCAGAAAGAGCGCCGGCATGTCCCAGAGCTCGCGCTCCTCGACGACGGTCACGCCGCGGCCGCTGTAGCTGATCGCTTCCGGCAGCGCGGCGGCGTTGGCCGGCGTGAAGAATCGACCGCCGGTTTCCTCGGCGACGCGCTTCAACAGCGGCGCGCGCATCGCGGCGTCGAAATACTCGGCGTCGCCGGCCGACACGCGCACGTGCATACTGGCGGTGCCGAGCGCCTTGTCGGCCCGCTCCGCCGTCACCTTGATGTCGTACACGCCCGCTTCGTCGGGGACGAAGCTCGTGCGATAGTCGCCGTCGCGCGAGACGGTCCAGTCCACGGGCAGGTCGATGGCTTTCCCCGACGGCGACGTAATGTGCGCGCTCACGCGGCTGTCGTTCACTTCGACGTAGGCCGCGTCGAGCACCTCGGCGGAGAGTTTCACCGTCTCACCCGGTTCCACGCGATCCGCCGTCGTCGAGATGTTCACTTGCTCCGGGACCCCGTCCACCATCCAGCGCACCATGCGTCGCCAGAACATCGAGTGCGTCGTGTCGGTGACCGCCATCTTCTCGTCCATGCGCCAGGTCCAGACGTCCTGCACGGGCATCGCGATCGCCTTGCCGCGGCCGTACCGCTGATACGCCAGCGCGACGTGATCCTGCCGGGTCTTGTCGGTGCCGGTGAGGAGGATGGTCGCGCCCGGCTTGACCTCTTTAATAGGGTTGACGGTGGACAGATCCGGCAGCTCGTCCCATTTCTTGTCGGACGCCTCTTCGGTGGCCATCAGCTGCGTGACCGGGAACGTCGCGCCCGCGCGGGTCGGCCGGACCGACAGCGGCGTGAAGTACTTGGTATTGGGCGCGCCGGTGATGACGACGGGCAGCACGTCGCCGACCGGCGTCCCACCCCAGCCGCCCTCGGCGAATGCGCGGCGGCCGCCGAGCATCAGGAGCGCGCCGCCGCGCTTGTTGACGAAGTCCGCGATCATGCGGAGCTGCTCGGGCGTGAACGACGCGGCTTCGACGCTGCCGAGGATGAGCGCGCGGTACGCGAACAGCTCCTCGCGCGTCCGCGGGAACCCGCCGACGACCTCGTCCGGACTGCTGACGTGCTGGCGGTAGTACTTGTTTTCGGCCGTGCGCACGAGCGTGACGACTTGCAGGTTCTTGTCGTCGCCGATTTTCAGATTCACGTCCTGCTCGAGCGCGCGGCTGATGAACTTCATCTCGGGCCGCGGCTCGCCTTCGTAATACAGGATTTTCTCGACGCGGTCGTTCACCTGCATGAGCGCGTCGCGCGCGTTGTTCTGCGTGACCTGTTCGCCGGTCTGAACCGGAACCTTGAACCGGAACACGCGCGCGCCGGCTTCCGACGCCGTGAAGCGGACCTTGACCGTCGCCGATTCGCCGTCGGGCGGCAGCGCCACCTCCTGCGTGCTGATGATGCGCCCATCGTCTTCGACGGTGATGGGCACGTTCTGGCCCCCGTAGCCGGTCTGCGACAGCACGACGTCGACGACGAGCGCCGTGCCCTTCAGAACGGACCGCGGCGTCTCGACGCGCGTGACCTGGATGTCACGCTGAAATCGATCGGCGCCGACGCCGACGGTGAACACGGGAATCGACCGCGCCTTGAGGCTGGCGAGCGTCTCGTCTATCGCGGCGTCGGACGTGTCGGCGCCGTCGGTCACCATCACCAGACCGGCGAGCGGCAGCCCGGACAGCTCGTCGCGCGCGCGCTCGAGCGCCTGGCCGAGGCGCGTGGCCGTGCCGTCGAACTTCACGCCGGCGGCGGACGACACGCGATCCGAAGACGAAGCGAAGCTGAAGAAGCGGAGGACGAACCGCTGCGAGAGCGTGGAGAGCAGCGTCGCGTTCGGCCCCGCGAGCTGTTCCTGCACGAAGGCGCCGCGCGGCTTGCCGTCGCGGTCCGCGATCATCATGCTGCGCGAATCGTCTATCAGCACGCCGAGGAAATTCTGCTGCGGCACGGCCGCCTTGAGAATCAGCGTCGGACGGAAGAGACAAAAAAGAAGGATCGCGAGCGCGGCGAGTCGCAGGCCGATGAGGACCGCGCGATCACGCCGCCGCTCCGCGGCCGGGACGCCGCGATAGGTCAGCAACGCGCCGACGGCCAGCGCGAGGCCCGCGGCCACGGCCAGCAGCACCGGGCGCGACAGACCCCAGGTGAAATCGCCCTGCTGGAACATGAGGGGCGGGTACTTGAAGAGGAAGCGGAAAAGACTCTCGAACACCTCGCGCTCATTCTATAGGACAGCGGTCCGGCGCGTACCCGGCGCATTCTTTTCATAAATTAGACTATCGACCCGTGACCACGGTCGTCGTCGCGACGAGCAATCCAGATAAGCTGCGCGAGATCAAGTTCGCGCTGATTTATCGCGCGCTGAGCGACAAGCGCGCGCTCGACAGCCCGGCGCGGTTCGTCTGCGCGCTGGCGCTCGCCAAGGACGATCGGATTCTCTTCGAAGCGCGCGGCACGGTCGAGGGACGCATCGCGCCGGCGCCGGCGGGCGAGGGCGGGTTCGGCTACGACCCGATCTTCTTTTATCCGCCGTTCGGCCGGACGCTCGCCGAGATCGGAGATCGCAAATCCGAGGTAAGCCACCGAGGGAAGGCGTTCCGCCAATTGAAGAGATTTTTGGCGGGGCTCGAAAGTCTGAAGGCTGAAGTCTGAAGTCTCAAGACTTCTCACTTTCTTCAGCCTTCAGACTTCAGCCTTCAAACTTCAAAGTCTGCTCTGCGCTCCATCGCTTTTCGTGATTGAGCAGCCAGGTCTTCTTGTCCAGTCCGCCGCCGTACCCGGTCAGCGATCCGGACGCGCCGATCACGCGGTGGCAGGGCACGATGATCGCGATCGGATTCGCGCCGTTGGCCGCGCCGACCGCGCGCGCGGCGCCCGCCGATCCCACCGCCTTCGCGATCGCGCCGTAGCTCGTCGTCTCGCCGGGCGGAATCGCCCGCAGCGCCTCCCACACGCGCAGCTCGAACGGCGCGCCGCGCATGTCGAGGGGAATACCGCTGACGTCCGCGCCGGCGCCGTCGAAATACGCACACAGCCACTCGCGCGTCCGCGCGATCACCGGCGTCTCCTCGTCCACGATCTCGTGCGGAGGAAACCAGCGGCGCAGCCGCGCCTCGAGGCGAGGCAGCCGCTTGCGTGGGCCCGTGAATTCCAGCGCGCAGAGGCCCGCGTCCGAGGACAGCGCGAGCATGTCGTCGAGCGGCGTCGAGAGGATGGCACGCGAGAGTTTCATTTCACCAGATGTCCCACGATGGCGCGCTGTTTTTCGACGAGCTGCGTGATGCCATGGTCGGCGAGATCGAGGAGCGTCATCAGCGCGTCGCGGCCGAACGGCATGGCCTCCGCCGTGCCCTGCACTTCGATGAAGCGGCCGTCTCCGGTCTTGACGATATTCATATCCACGTCGGCGCGGCTGTCATCATCGTACGCCAGGTCGAGCAGCGGCTCGCCGTCCACGATCCCGACGCTCGTCGCGGCGACGTAGTCGCTGAGCGGGATGCTCTTGATCGCGTCGCGCGCGCGCATCGTCTCGAGCGCCAGCGCGAGCGCGACGAACGCTCCGGTGATGGACGCCGTGCGCGTCCCGCCGTCCGCCTGCAGGACGTCGCAGTCGATCCAGATCGTGCGCTCGCCGAGGGCTGTCAGGTTCGTGACGGACCGCAGCGACCGACCAATCAGCCGCTGAATCTCCTGCGTGCGCCCGCCGACTTTGCCCGCCGAGGCCTCGCGCTGCATCCGCGTGCTGGTGGCGCGCGGCAGCATGCCGTACTCGGCCGTCACCCAGCCCTTGCCGGTGTTGCGCAGAAACGGCGGCACGCGATCCTCGACGCTGGCGGAGCAGACGACCCGCGTGCGTCCCGCGTCAATCAGCACCGAGCCCTCCGCGTGCATCAAGTAGTTCGGAGTGAGGGTCGTCTCGCGAAGCTGGTTCGCGGGTCGTTGATCGGATCGCATGGGGTCCTTGGTTGCGGTTCGGGGTTCAGGGTTCCGAGTTCCCAGTTTTCCGTTTTCGGTTTTCAGTTCTTGGTTCCTGGGTTCATTGTACCCAGCCGAGATTCCTCGCCAGCGGCCGCCGCACGTCGACGTGGCCGGCGAGCGTGTCCACTTCTTTACCGTCGACCAGCACCTGCACGGCCGTGATCGCCGGCAGGTTCACGGTGAGCGCATCGACGATCGTGTAGACCGTCAGCAGCTCGTCTATGGTGCCACCGGGATGCGCGGTGACGACCTCGCGGCTGAGATCGACGTACGCGTTGCCCCCGTCGGCGATGAACACGGCCCGCAGCGTCGTGCCCGGAGGCACGGCGGAGAGGATCGGCACGGGCACGGGAGCAATCTGTGCCGCGACGATCTCGCGCGCCTGGTCCGCCGTGGTTTCGCCGTACGCGACGTCGCGCTCGACGCTCGTCAAATGCTCGCCGTCCTCGGCGACGTAGAACAGGTGCGCTTTGATTTTTCGGCCGGGCGGCGCCGTCGCCGAGGGGATATCGGCCGCGGCGGCTCTCACCGGCGCGCGCCGTTGCACTCGGGGCAGCCCAACGAAGAGCACCAGGCCCAGAACGAGGGCGGCCATCAGGACGACGCCGATGCCGATCGCGCGCTCGGTCATCAGCGCGTGCCTCCAGCCGTCTGCGCGTCGCGGAGCTTCACGATCGCCTCGGACAGCGCCTGCACGAACGCGGTCGCGAACGCGTCCCCGGCCAGCCGCGCGGCCTGGGCGTCATTGGTGAGATAGCCGAGCTCGACGAGGACGGCGGGCATGTTGGCCGACTCGAGCACGCGCAGCGGCGCGCTGGCGATCGGTTGACGGACGAGCGGAATCCGATCGTGGAGCTGCGCTTCGAGCAGCGCGGCGAACGTCGTCGACTGGTCAAGGTGACGGGTCTGCGCAAGCTCCCACGGCACGAGTTCGATGTCGCGGACGCCGCCACCGAAGGTCGGCACGCGATCCGGGACCGGCGGCGGCGCGGCGTCTTTTTCGAAGGCGGCGTAGAAGATCGTCGCGCCGGCGGCGGCGGGCCGCAGAGAGGCGGCCGCGTGCAGGCTGACGAAGAGGTCCGCTTTGTTGTTGTTGGCGAGGGCCGTGCGCTCGTCGAGCGCGACCCGGCGGTCGTCTTCCCGCGTGAGGAGCACGCGGAGGCCGAGCCGTGCTTCGATGGCGGCCTTCGCTCGCCGCGCGACGGCGAGCGTGACGTCCTTTTCCTTGGCGCCGCCCCCGCCGATCGCGCCTTCGTCCTCGCCGCCGTGGCCCGGGTCGATCACGATCGTGCGCATGAGCGAGACGGCTTGCCCGAGCGTCGGCAGCGCGGGCGGCGGTTGCGGGGATGGCGGCGGCGCGGCGTCGGGCTGGGCCGCGACGTCGATCACCAGGCGCAGCGTCGATTCGATCGGCTGCGTGCTGGCCTTGAAGCCAGCGAAGCGCGGCCCGAGGGTGATGGCCAGCGTCGTCGGGTCGAGCAGACGGGCGGTCTGCGCGAGACTCTGCGCGCCCTGCAGCGGCATCAGCGGACTCGGGACGTCGAGCGCATCGGCGTCGAACTTGACAATCAACCGGTCGGTGTCCTGCGTCACCGTGCTCGTCGCGCGCGGCATCGCGTCGATTGTCAGCCGTCCCGACGCGCCGAGCGCGTCGTAGCGTACGACGATTCTCGGCACGCGGATGTCGCCGATGAGCAGCAGGCGCGACGGCTTCCGCAGCTCCAGCTTGACGTCGTAGATCGTGGCGAGCGCGCGGCTGATGAACTCGACCGGCACGAGCCATCGCCGTCCGCTGCGCGAGAGCGGGGCGGGCAGCGAGATCAGCCGGCCGGAAACGGACGCGAGCGCCTGGGCCGGCTGCAGGACGATCGTGCGTCCTTTGTACGACACCGTCATCGCGTCGAGCGATTCTTCGCGCACGGTGAGCTGAAACGCGGCGGCGAGATCGTCGAGCGGGACGAATTCCTGATCGCCCATCACGCTGAGCGGCAGCGTCCGCCGGCCGTCTTTCGCGAGGAGCGCCAGCGTGGGCGCCTGGGAGGCCTGGGAGGGTTGTAGGGGCTGGCTCGACAAGACGGCCGCGAGCGCGATCAGGAACGCGACGACAACAGCCGAGCGGTGTCGAGAGATGAACGGGATGAACCATTGTATCGAAAGCCCCGCGGTTGAGGCACAATCGCCCGCGTGGATGGGTCTGGCGTGGACGTGTTTCTCGGCGCTGCGATAGACGAGGCCGAGCAGGGTCTGGCTGAGGGCGGCATTCCGATCGGCGCGGTGCTCGTCCACCGCGGCGCGATCATCGGGCGCGGCCACAACCGCCGGGTGCAGCAGGGCAGCGCCGTGCTGCACGGGGAGATGGACGCGCTCGAGCGCGCGGGACGGCAGCCGGCGTCCGTGTATCGCGAGAGCGTCATCTATACCACGCTGTCGCCGTGCGCCATGTGCGCCGGCGCGATTCTGCTCTACGGGATCCCCCACGTCGTCGTGGGCGAGAACCGGACCTTCATGGGCGAGGAGCAGTGGCTGAGCAGCCGAGGCGTCCGCGTGGACGTCTTACAGGACGACCGGTGCATCCGCTTGATGACGGCGTTCATCGCGGCGCATCCGGATCTGTGGGACGAGGACATCGGCGTTGGGTAATTGGGTAACCGAGTAATGGCTGCCGGAGCCATTACCCACTTACCCAACTACTCAATTACCCAATTCGGCCTACTGGACCTCTGCGTGGTAGGTCACCGTCTGTCCCGGCTGGATGTCCACGTCGAACGCGGTCGGTGGCCGGCCCAGCGCGCGGATTTCGATCTTGTGCGGCCCGGCCTGCAGATTGAGGTGCTGCGTCACGCCGTCGAAGTCGTCGACGATGCCGACGTAGTATCCATCGACGAAGACTTGCGCGTCGCGCGGAGCGCCTTGAAATCGCAGCCCGCCGTACGCCGCTGCGGCGCCGGGCGTCGCGTTGACGTAGCCGGAAGCCGGGGGCGGATACGCGCCGGCCGGATACGCGTAGCCGGGATAGGCGTAGCCGGGATAGGCGTAGCCGTAGCCGGGGTACGCGTACGGGTACCCATAGTAATAAGGATAGCCATACGGGTAGCCGTACCCGTAGCCCCCGTAAACGCCGTAGAAGCCGATCGTCAGGCCTAGCCGGTACGGATACCGGTACGGATAGTAGTACGGCCGATACGGCACGCGACCGACGACGCGCGGATAGACCACCGTGGGCCGAATGCCGCCCGGCCTCGGCACGGCGCGACCAACGACGGTGCCGGGCGCGCGACCGGCCGGTCGACTCGTGGCGCGTCCCTGCGCTTGTGCGAACGCCTCGGCGGTCGTCAAGCACACGACAACCGCGAGGAGGAGAGCAGTGAGTCTGGAGTGTTTCATAACCGACCCGAACACTCAGGCGGCGAGGCTGGCAGTACGATTCTATCGCAGAAAGGGCTGAGGGCTGAAGAAGGGCTGAGGGCTAAAGAGGGCTGAGGGCTGAAGGGCTCAGGGCTCAAGGCTGGCCGCGGCGTGACGGGTTCGATTGAGCTGTTTTGATCGCCTGAATGATCATGGCTCGCAGTTCGCTCACCTCTTTCAGTTCCCACGCGATCTCTTCAGCCGTCACCACCTTGACGTCAATCGCGAGTCGTAGCCAGTAGCGCGTCTCCCTCGATTCTTTGCGGGCCACGCTCATCTTCGCGCTGTAGTCGGGCTTGGTTTGCGCATCCTGCGCCTCTTCGGCGTTTGCCCCGATCGACGGTCCGCATCGCATCAACTGCGAGGCGATCTGATGTGCCGCCGGTCCTCGATCCCACAGCTTCTCGGACAGCCTGAAAATGCGAGTGGCGAACGTGAAGGCGCGTCCGCAAATGATCGACTGTGACACGCACGCGCCAGTATCAAGATTCTTGCCGTGCGGTCGTGATTGAATTTGTTGGAAAATTCGCGCGACTGGTGCGTCGGCGTTTCACTTTCTGCCGTACGCGCGAAGAGGATCGTGGCAGTTCTTGCAGCCCTAAACGCTCAGCCCTCAGCCCTCAGCCCTTAGCCCTACACCAGGTAATACCTCACAATCCACTCCGCCACGCAGCTCGGCTTGTCGCCGCCTTCCCGCTCGACCGTCACCTGCCACGTCACCTGGACGCTGCCGCTGACGTCCTCGACGGCGGCCGGCGTGAAGCGGCCGCGCACGCGCGCGCCGGAGGGGACCGGGGAGACGAACCGCACGCGGTTGGCGCCGTAGTTGATCGCCATGCGCACACCGGTGAACTGGATCGCCTGGCGCATGAGCGTGCTCACCAGCGACAGCGTCAGGAACCCGTGCGCGATCGTGGTCTTGAAGGGCGACTCGACCGCCGCGCGCGCGCGATCGACGTGAATCCACTGGCGATCGCCGGTCGCATCGGCGAACTGATCGATGTGCGCCTGCGTGATCTCGTACCAATCGCCCACGGCGAGCTCGAGGCCGACGCGATTGCGAAGAGTCTTGACGTCGACGTCGATCATCGCCATGTAGGGCGGGTCCTTTCGGACCCGCCGATCAGCCGGGTCCGAAAGGACCCGGCCTACAGATCAGCCCTCAGCCCTTCGCCCTCAGCCCTCGAAGGAGCTCTTGTTCCCGGCGACGAGTCTCTCCAACAGCGGCGCCGGCTCCCAGTAGTCGCCGAACCGCGCGCGGTATTCTTTGACGCGCGCGAGCACGGTCGCCAACCCGACCGTTTCCGCGTAGAACATCGGTCCGCCGCGATGCCGCGGGAAGCCGAAGCCGTAGCAGTAGATGACGTCGATGTCGCCGGCGCGCGTCGCGTAGCCTTCCTCGAGCACGCGCGCGCCCTCGTTGGCGAGCGCCGTCATGATGCGCGCGAGAATCTCTTCATCCGCAATCGGGCGCCGTTTGATGCCGCGCTTCGCGGCTTCCTCCTCCGCCATCCGATCGATCAGCGGATCCGGCGTGCGATTCCGGCTGCCCGGCGCGTCGTACTTGTACCAGCCCGCGCCGGTCTTCTGCCCGTAGCGCCCCAACTCGAACACGCGATCGGGAATCGCGGACTGCGGCCCTTCCGCGCGCGTCTTGCCGATGGATGTCAGGTACTGCCGGATCCGCGCGCCGACGTCGATGCCGGCGATGTCCTGCATGCCGTACGGCCCGACCGGCAGCCCGAAGTCGGTCAGCACCTGGTCGATCTGCGGGACGCTCGCGCCTTCTTCGAGCAGCAGGTACGCCTCGCGCATGTAGTAGGCGAGCATGCGATTGGCGACGAAGCCGAAGCAGTTGCCGACGACCACGCCGACTTTGTTCAGCTTCTTCGACAGCTTGAGTGACGTCGCGATGACGTCCTTGGCGGTCTCACGGCCGCGGACGATTTCGAGCAGCTTCATCACGTTCGCGGGGCTGAAGAAATGATGGCCAAGCACCTTCGACGGCCGGCCGCTCGCTCGCGCGAATTCGTCGACGTCGAGCGTGGACGAATTCGACGCCAGCACGCAGTCGGGCCGCGTCACCTTGCCAAGCTCGGCGAACGTCGCCTTCTTGAGGTCCATGTTCTCGAACACAGCCTCGACGACGATGTCCACCTGATCGAAGCCGCCGTAGCTCGTCGTCGGCGTGATCAGCGCCATCGTTTTCTCGAACTGCTCGGCGGTCATCTTGCCCTTGGACATCGTCACTTCGTAGTTCTTGCGAATCGTCGCCAATCCTCGTTGCAGCGCCGCATCGTCGATTTCTTTCAGCAGCACGGGGATGCCGGCGTTCGCGTAGGTCATCGCGATGCCGCCGCCCATCGTGCCGGCGCCGACGACGGCCGCCCGCTTGATCTCGCGGGTCGGCGTGTCCTTCGGGATGTCGGGAACCTTGGCGACGTCGCGCTCGGCGAAAAACATGTGCCGCAGCGCTTGTGATTCACTCGAGACGACGCATTCGGCGAACAGCTCGCGCTCGCGGACCGAGCCGGCGTCGAAGGGCAGCGTCAGCGCCGCCTGAATCGCGTTCACGGCGGCGAACGGCGCGGACGCGCCACGCGCGGTCTTGGCCAGCGCCGCACGCATCGCCTCGCACGCCGCCACGCCGCCGCTCACGTCCTCGGGCTTGATCGGCAAGTCGCGCGTCTTGCGAATCTCGTGTGCCTGCGTTTTCGTTTTCGCGAACGCGATGGCGCCGGCCAGCAGATCGCCGTCGACAATCTGATCGATGATGCCGGCAGCGAGCGCCTTGGCCGCGGAGACGGGCTTGCCGTCCGTGCACATCTCGAGCGCCATCTTCACGCCGCACAGGCGCAGCAGCCGCTGCGTGCCTCCCGCGCCGGGGATGATCCCGAGCATGACCTCGGGCTGACCGACCTTCGCGTCTTTCGTCGCGATGCGAAAGTGGCACGCCTGCGCCACCTCGAGTCCGCCGCCGAGCGCGTTGCCGTGAATGGCAGAGACGAGCGGCTTGGCCGCGTCCTCCAGGCGCCTGAGCAGCGCGTGCGTGCCCGCCGACCGCGCCATCGAATCGTCGCGCGTCTTCAGCGTGTCGAACACCTTGATGTCCGCGCCCGCAATGAACGTCGTGCCGGCGCCGATCAACACCATCGCGTCGGCGTTCGCATCGGCGACGCCGCGCGCGACGGCCTGGTCGATCAGTGCCCAGACCGCCGGCGCCAGCGCGTTCACTGGAGGATTGTCGACAGTAATGACCGCGACGCGGTCCTTAACCTCGTATCTGACCAGATCCGACATGGGCAACCTCGAGAGGGTTCCTTTCTTCTTTAAGGTTCCAGTTTGCCGCGACGCTCCTCGACAATGATGCACGTCGTCGTGCCGTGGGCGTAGAGCTTGCCCCGGCTGTCGACGATGCGGCCTTCCGAGGTGGCGGTCCGGCCGCCGACGTGAACGACCGTCGCCTCGCAGCGCACGAGCCCCACTTCTTTCGTGAGCGGGCGCGTGAGGTTGACTTTCAGTTCGAGAGTCGTGAAGCGCTTGCCCGCCGGCATCAGCGTGTTGATGCAGCAGCCAAGCGAGGAGTCGAGCAGCGTCGCCGCGAACCCGCCGTGCGCGACGCCCATCCCGTTGTAGTGCTTTTCCTCGACCGTGGCGGTGAAGACGACGCGGCCCTCCTCGGCCTCGACGAGCTTCATGCCGAGCAGCGCCAGCATGGGCGGCGGCTCGAACTCGCCCGCGATCATCTTCTTGAAGTACTCGAGCCCGCTGAGACCGTGACGAATGGGAGTCATCAGCGTTTCCCGGCGAGCGCCGCGGCGTGCTCGTCGCGGAGCACGCGATAGAGAATCTTGCCGACCGCGCTCATCGGCAGCGTGTCGCGGATCTCTACCAAGCGGGGCACCTTGTACTCGGTGAGGCTCGTGCGGCAGTACGTGATGATCTCGTCGCTCGTCGCCGAGGAGTCAGGCTTGAACGCGACGCACGCCTTCACGACTTCGCCGTGGTACTCGTCAGGAATGCCGATCACCGCGGCGAGCCGCACGGCCGGATGCGCGTAGAGAACCGACTCGACTTCCGACGGGTACACGTTGAAGCCGTCGACGATGATCAGGTCCTTCTTGCGCTGGACGATGGACGTGAAGCCGTCCTCGTCCATCTTGGCGATATCGCCGGTGTAGAACCACACGCGGCCGTCCGCGTCACGGCGCAGCACGCGCGCGCTCTCGTCGGGCTTGTTCCAGTAGCCCTTCATCACCTGCGGTCCGCAGATGCAGAGCTCGCCGGCCTCGCCGATCGGCAGCTCGCGCGTGCCGGTCTCGATGTCGACGATCTTGAAATTCGTGTCCGGGATCGGCAAGCCGATGGTGCCGGGTTTTCTGATTGCAAGCTGCGGCGTCGAGTGCGTGACGGGCGACGTCTCCGAGAGGCCGTACCCTTCGTTCAACGGCCGCCCGATGCGGCGTTCGAACTCCTCGATCACGTCGACCGGACAGGGCGCGCCGCCGCTGTTGAACAACCGCACGTGCTCGAGGCCGTGCTCGGCGACGCGCGGATGGTTCAGCAGGGAGACGAACACGGTCGGGACGGCGGGGAAGTACGTCGGCCGGAAGTCGCGAATCGACGCGAGCACCTGGTCGGGATCGTACTTGGGATGGATGATCTGCAGCGCGCCGATGCGGATGCCCATCATCATGCAGACGGTGAACGCGTAGATGTGAAAGTACGGAATGACGACGAGGTAGCGCTCCGACCGGCCGTACACGTACGCCGGGTTCGTCCAGACTTCCGTCTGCACGACGTTGGCGAAGATGTTCGCGTGCGTCAGCATCGCGCCCTTGGGCGTGCCCGTGGTCCCGCCCGTGTATTGCAGGACCGCGAGATCGTCCGGCCCGATGTCGACCTTCGGCGGTTCCGCGTGCGGCGCCGCGAGGAGATCCGCCAGCGTCAACGTGCCATCCACGCGCGGCGGCGCGGCGGCGGCCGCCGAGTATTCGGCGAGCGAGGTGACGATGACGTGTTCAATCTTCAGGGCGGAGCGTGCTCCGCCCTGCGCGGTCCGCGCGCGGACGGCCTGCGAGGGCCGACCCAGGTCGGCCCCTACGGAAAAAATGAGCGGCGCGAGCGCGTCGAGCGTGATCACGACGCGCGGCCCGGCGTCGCCGGCCACGGTGAGCACTTCGCGCGCCGTGTAGGCCGGGTTGATGTTGACGACGATCGCGCCGAGCCGCAGCACGGCGAACGCCGCGATGATGTATTGCGGGCAGTTCGGCAGCATGATGCCGACGCGGTCGCCCTTGGCGATCCCGAGATCCGCCAGCGCGCCGGCCAGCGCGTCCGCGCGCCGCTTGATGTCGAGGAACGTGAGCTGCGCGCCGAGAAACGACGTCGCGGGACGATCGGGCGTCTCGACGGCCGTAGCATTGAGGACGTCCGAGAGCGGCCGTCCCGGGTACGTCAGATTCGGCCGGACCCAGTAGTCGTAGTGCCGCAGCCAGGGCCGCGCCGCGTAGGGTGATTCACGCATACGTTGACTGAACGGCTCTAGGCG